>JBILFU010000011.1:0-16959 GCA_044351405.1 Phycisphaerales bacterium | reverse complement strand
TGTAGAGCACCCGCGCGCCGACGCAGCCGTTCCACTCGTCGCCCGGCGCGCCGGGCGCGACCTCGCAGAGGTCGAAGCCGATCACGCGCCGACCGCTCGCCGCGAGCAGCTCGAGCAGGTGGCAGACCTCGGGAAACGTGAGCCCGCCCGGCACGGGAGTGCCGGTGTGCGGGCAGTGCTCGGCGGTGAGGCCGTCGATGTCGAAGGAGACGTAGACATCCTTCGGCAGCGCCGCGATGACCTCCTTGCAGGCCCTCGTCCAGCTCGTGCCGGCGAACTGCCGATCGCGCAGGCGCTGGTCGTAGAAGGTCTTCACCCGTCCCTTGGAAGCGCGCTCGAACTCCACCTCGCGCGACCCGACGTCGCGGATGCCGACCTGCACGAGCCGGCCGACCCCCGGCAGCCGCGTCATCACGTTGTGGAAGATGCTCGCGTGGCTCCACGCGAACCCCTCGAAGCTGTCGCGGAGGTCGGCGTGCGCGTCGATCTGCAGGATTCCCATCCCCGGGTGGCGCATCGAGAGCTCGGCGATCAGGCCGAACGGGCTCGAGTGGTCGCCGCCGAGCACGGCGGGAATCGCACCGCGGTCGAGGATGCGCTCGGCCTCGCGCGCGACGTAGCCGTGCACGCGCTCGCTCGCGGCGTCGACCGCGGCGATCGCCTTCGCGTGCGCCTTGTTGCCGGGCACCGCGCCGCCTGCCTCGATGACCGGTTCGGCCGAGGTGCGCGCCCGCTTCGAGAGCGCGGCGATGTCCTTCGGGATCGGCAGCATCGCGATGCCCGCCTGCCAGATCGGCCCGTACTGGATGTCCTGCAGGTCGACCTGCTTGCTTGCCTCGAGGACGTGCGCGGGCCCGGCCGCGGTGCCGGGGCGGTAGCTGGTGGTCGCGTCGAAGGGCACCGGGATCACGACGACCCTCGCGTCCTCCGGGCGGGTGTCGAGGCCGAAGAGCCCGTCGCCCGTGGCGGCCGCGTCCGGGTCGAACCCCTGCGGGACGACGGCGGGTCGGGCGGCAGGCTTGGCGGGCTTCGAGGAACGCGACGATCGGGCGGTGCGGGGCATGGGGTGCGCAGGATAGGCAGCGGCGGCACTACGCTTCCCCCATGCACCGCCCCGCACTCGCGTTCGTGGCCGCCCTGGCCGTCCTTCCCGCCGTCGCCCGTGCCGAGGAGGGCATGTGGCTCCCGAACGCCATCCCGGCCGCCGAGCTGAAGGCGAAGCACGGCTTCGAGGCGTCGCCCGCGCTGCTCGAGCACCTGCAGAAGTCGGCGGTGCGCTTCTCGACGGGCGGCTCGGGCTCCATCGTGAGCCCCGACGGGCTGGTGATGACCAACCACCACGTGGGCAGCGACATGCTCGCCAAGCTCTCCACGCCGGAACGCGACCTGCTGAAGACTGGGTTCCTCGCGCGCGACCGGGGCCAGGAGCTTCCCTGCCCCGACCTCGAGCTAAACGCGCTCTGGTCGATCGAGGACGTGACCGACCGCGTGACCGGCGCCGCGAAGGGCGCGGCCGACACCGCCGCCGCGGGCGCGGCGAAGCGCAAGGAGATCGCGCGCATCGAGGACGAGAGCGAGAAGTCGACCGGCCTCACGAGCGAGGTCGTGACGCTCTACCAGGGCGGCAAGTACCACCTCTACCGCTATCGCACGTACCGCGACGTGAAGCTCGTGTTCGCGCCCGAGACCGCGATCGCGTTCTTCGGCGGCGACACCGACAACTTCGAGTTCCCGCGCTACGACCTCGACTGCTGCTTCTTCCGCATCTACGAGGACGGGAAGCCGCTCCAGCCGGAGCACTTCCTCTCGTGGGACGCCGACGGCGCCAAGGAGGGCGAGCTCGTCTTCACCTGGGGCCACCCCGGCTCGACGAACCGCCTCTACACCGCGGACCACGTCGCGTTCATGCGAGACGTCGAGGAGCCGATGGGCCTGAAGCGGCTGTGGCGCAACGAGGTGAAGCTGACCACGTTCATGGGGCGCGGCGCCGAGAACGCCCGCATCGCGCGCGAGGACTTCTTCGGCACGCAGAACGGCCGCAAGGCGTCGCAGGGCCTGCTCGACGCGCTGCAGGACCCGGCGATGGTCGCCGCGAAGCGCGCCGACGAGGACGCGCTGCTGAAGCGGCTCGCCGGCAAGCCCGAGGCGAAGGACTTCGAGGACGGCCGCGCCATGGTGCGCGCGTCGCTCGATGCGTGGAAGCGGCTGGCGCCCGACTACTTCGCGCTCGAGCGCCGGATGCGCGCCGGCGTCCTGGCAGGCATCGCGCGCACGGTGCTCCGCATGAAGGCCGAGGACGCGAAGCCGAGCGCGGAACGACTGCCGGAGTTCGGCGACGCGAACCGCGAGTCGCTCGAGGCGATGCTCTACTCGCCGGCCCCCGTCTACCCGCAGCTCGAGATCGAGCGGATGACCTCGATGCTCTCGGGCCTCGCCGAGGAGCGCGGCCTCGACGACGCGCTCGTCCGGAAGCTGCTCGACGGCAAGAGCCCGCGTGCCCGCGCGACCGAGCTCGTGCGCGGCACGAAGCTCGCGGACGTCGCGGCGCGCCGCAACCCGGACATGAACGACCCGATGATCCGCTTCATGGCGTCGGTCGACGACCAGGCCCGCGCCGCGCGCAAGGCGTGGGAGGACCAAGTCGACGCGCCGCAGAAGATCGCCTACGGAAAGATCGCCGCGGCCCGCTTCGCCGCCTTCGGCGACAGCGTCTACCCCGACGCCACGTTCACCCTGCGCATGAGCTACGGCACCGTGAGGGGCTGGACCGCGGAGGACGGCACGGAGGTGCCGGCGTTCACGACGCTCGGCGGCACCTTCGACCGTGCGAAGGCCCGCGCCGGCGACCCGGCGTTCGAGCTTCCCAAGTCGTGGCTCGACGCGCGCGCGAAGATCGACGCCGGCACGCCGTTCAACTTCGTGTCGACGAACGACATCATCGGCGGCAACTCCGGATCGCCGATCGTGGACGCGGACGGCGAGGTGGTCGGCCTGATCTTCGACGGCAACCTCGACAGCCTGGCGGGCGACGTGGTGTTCGACGGCACGCGCAACCGCGCCACCTCCGTGGACGCGCGCGGCATGCTCGAGGCGATGCGGAAGGTCTACGGCGCCGACTCGCTGGTCGACGAGATGACGCGGCGGAAGTGACGCGGGCGCTCCGGGCCGCCAGACGCGCTCACCTCGGCTTGTTCGTGTTCGCGAGCGCGATCACCTTCGCGCCGTCGCCCGTCCCTTCGAACACCGCGAGGAACGGCGCGGGGTCCGCGGGGAGCGACGTGAACCCCATGTGCTGCGCCATCGTGAGCGTGCAGGAGACCACGGTGAGCCCGCCGCAGCGCGTGGCGCGCGCGTCGGCCACGGCGGGCGCGTCGGCCTTGACGCGCGCGGCACCCTGCACGAGGTCCGCCTTCGCCTTCTGGCCGCGGAAGTTCACCACCTGCATGCCGTCGGCCATCATCGCGTCGAAGGCCTTCGGGTCGCTGCGCTGCGCCTCGAGGAACCGGAGCACCATGTCCCCGCCGGACTTGTTGAGCGACTCCTCGCCCGCGATGCGCGGCGCACCGGGCGCGGGGCGCGAGGCGGGCATGTGCAGGCTGGCCCACGCCGCCAGCTTCCAGCCCTCCGCCGCGGGGACCCACACGCCGATGCGCGACGCGGGCTTCGCGTCGAGCGCCGCGCCGCCGACCGTCTGCGCGACCGCCGCCTGGCAGGTGACCACCAGCGCGTCGCCGACGCGCGTTGCCTTCACGTCGGTGATCTTCGGATCCTTGGCGCCCATCGCGGCCACCGCGGCGAGCTCCGCCGCGCGGTCGCACGCGCCGTCGTAGCCGACGCGCTGGAAGCCCTCGTGCATGATGCGCCCGAGCGCCGCGGCGTCGGCGGCCGCGATCGCCCGCATCCACTCCTCCGTCAGGCGCGTGCCGAGCGCGGCCAGCCCCGCATCGTCCGCGGGCCAGGCGGGAGCGGAGGCCGCCGGCGGCGGCGCACCCGTGGACTGCGCGCCCACGGGCACGACGGGCAGCGAGGCGAGCACGACGGCGACGGCGACGAGGCTGGCGGCGGGAATCATGACCGTGGTGTACACGCGCGTGTACGCTTCCTGCATGCCCGCGGAGTTCCCCGACGAGCGCTCGGAAACGGCGTTCACGGACTACAAGCTCCCGCTCTCCCCCGCGCAGGCCGCGGTCGAGGCCGGGCGATGCCTCTTCTGCCACGACGCGCCCTGCGTCACGGCGTGCCCGACGCACATCGACATCCCGCAGTTCATCCGGAAGATCGCGAACGCCAACGACCGTGGCGCCGCCCGCACGATCTTCGAGTCGAACATCCTCGGGATGAGCTGCGCGCGGGTCTGCCCCGTCGAGGTGCTCTGCGTCGGCGCGTGCGTCTACAACGACCTCGAGGAGCCGCCGATCCAGATTGGCAAGCTCCAGCGCCACGCCACGGACCGGGCCTTCGAGGAGGGCTGGCGCTTCTTCGAGGCCGGCGCGCCGACCGGACGCCGCGTGGCGCTCGTGGGCGGCGGGCCGGCCGGCATGGCGGCCGCGCACGAGCTGCGCCGGCTCGGGCACGCGTGCACGATCCTCGAGCGGCGCGGATTCCTCGGCGGCCTCAACACCACGGGCATCGCGCCGCACAAGATGAAGGCGGACCGAGGCGTCACCGAGGCGGAGTGGGTCCTCGGGATCGGCGGCGTGGAGGTCCGCACCGGCGTCGAGCTCGGCCGCGACGTCTCGCCCGCGGACCTCGAGCGCGACTTCGACGCCGTGTTCGTCGGCATCGGGCTCGGAGCGGACAGCCGCGCGGCGCTCCCCGGCGAGGACCTGCCCGGCGTGCACGGCGCGGTCGAGTGGATCGAGCGCATGAAGCTCTCGGACGCCGGCACGGCGGGCGTGCGCAGCGCCGTGGTCGTGGGCGCGGGCAACACCGCGCTCGACGCGGTGCGCGAGCTGCTCGCGCTCGGCATCCCGCGCGTGACGATGCTCTACCGCGGCACCGAGGCCGGCATGGGCGGCTACGCGCATGAATGGGACGCCGCGAAGGAGGCCGGCGCCCGCGCCGAGTGGTGCGCGGTCGCCACGTCGTTCGAGGGCGCATCGAGGCTGGAGCGGCTGCGCTGCGCGAGGGTCGACGGGTCGCGCAGGCCCGTCCCCGGAACGGAATTCGCGCTCGAGGCACAGCTCGCGCTGGTGGCGATCGGGCAGTCGAGGCTGGGCTCGGCGCTGGCCGGGCTCGCCGGCATCCGGGTGGAGCAGGGCATCCTGAGGGTGGACGCCCACGGATTCACCGGCCGACCCGGCTGGTACGCCGGCGGCGACTGCGCCAACGGCGGCAAGGAGGTGGTCAACGCCGCCGCGGAGGGCATGGCCGCCGCACGGGCGATCGACCGCGAGCTGGCGGCGGGCGGCGGGACGGGACGAAAGGAAGTGGGTCGTGCCTGACCTCTCGACCGACACCGGCGGCATCCGCTCGCCGAACCCCTTCTGGCTGGCCAGCGCGCCTCCCGCCAACAGCGGCGCGCAGATCCAGCGCGCCTTCGACGCCGGCTGGGGCGGAGCGGTCTGGAAGACCCTCGGCACGCCGATCCAGAACGTGTCGAGCCGCTTCGGCGGGCACGCCATCGGCGGCGTGCGCGGCGCGGGCTTCAACAACATCGAGCTGATCACCGACCGGCCGATCGACGTGAACCTGCGCGAGATCGCCGAGACGAAGAAGCGCTGGCCGGGCAACCCGATCATTGTGTCCCTGATGGTCGAGACGCGCGAGGAATGGCGCGAGATCATCCGGCAGTCGATCGAGGCGGGCGCCGACGGGCTCGAGCTCAACTTCGGCTGCCCGCACGGCATGTGCGAGCGCGGCATGGGGAGCGCCGTCGGCCAGGAGCCCGCGGTCAACGAGCGCATCACGTCGTGGGCCCGCGAGTTCAGCACGGTGCCGGTGCTGGTGAAGCTGACGCCGAACGTCTCGGACATCGTGCCCCACGGCCTGGCGGCCAAGCGCGGCGGCGCGCACGGCGTCAGCCTGATCAACACCATCAAGAGCATCATCGCGGTGGACATCGACCGCTTCGTGCCCGAGCCGCGCGTGGGCGGGATGAGCACCAACGGCGGCTACTGCGGCGCGGCGGTCAAGCCGATCGCGCTGCACATGGTGGCGGCGCTCGCGCGGGAGCCCGGCTTCGGGCTGCCGATCAGCGGCATCGGCGGCGTGCGCAACTGGCGCGACGCGGTCGAGTTCATGCTCCTCGGCTCGAGCACGGTGCAGGTGTGCACCGAGGTCATGCTGCGCGGCTACCGCGTGGTCGAGGACATGCGCGAGGGCCTCGAGGAGTACATGCGCTCGAAGGGATTCGCGCGCGTCCACGAGATGGTCGGCAAGGCAGTCCCCGCGTTCAGCGAGTGGGGCGACCTCGACATGAACTACGAGACGGTCGCGCGCATCGACGCGGACAGGTGCATCGGCTGCCAGCTGTGCGTGGCGGCATGCCATGACGGCGCGCACCAGTGCATCCACCCGCAGGAGGGCACGCGCGTGCCGCGGGTGGACGAGTCGGAGTGCGTGGGCTGCAACCTGTGCCAGATCGTGTGCCCTGCCCCGGGCTGCATCACCATGGAGCGGGTGGACAACGGGTACCCGCCCGCCACCTGGAACGACCACGTGAACCGCGGCGCCGCGCTTCGGCCGAAGAAGGGCGCGCACTGACCTTCCGGGCACGGGCGGAGACCGGTGCCGGAACAACCAGGAATGGATCTCAGGAGAGCGAATGACTGACAAGAAGCGGATCGTGCGCTGCGGGCTCATCCAGTGCAGCAACCCCCTGAACGACGAGGGCCGCCCGGTGGCCGAGATCCAGAGGGCCATGGTGGACAAGCACGTGGCCATGATCGAGGACGCCGGCAGGCGCGGCGTGCAGATCCTGTGCCTGCAGGAGATCTTCAACGGCCCGTACTTCTGCCCGAGCCAGAGCACGCGCTGGTACGAGGCCGCCGAGCCCGTGCCGGGGCCGACCACCGAGCTCGTCGCGGGCATCTGCCGCAGGTACCAGATGGCGTGCGTGGTGCCGGTCTACGAGCGCGAGATGAGCGGCGTGCTCTACAACACGGCCGCGGTGTACGACGCCGACGGCACGTACCTCGGCAAGTACCGCAAGCAGCACATCCCGCAGGTGAACCCGGGCTTCTGGGAGAAGTTCTTCTTCAAGCCGGGCAACGGCGGGTACCCGGTGTTCCGGACGCGCTACGCGAAGGTGGGCGTGTACATCTGCTACGACCGCCACTTCCCCGAGGGCGCGCGCTGCCTGGGGCTGAACGGCGCCGAGATCGTCTTCAACCCGAGCGCCACGGTCGCCGGCCTCAGCCAGTACCTCTGGAAGATCGAGCAGCCCGCGCACGCCGTCGCCAACGGCTACTACATGGGATGCATCAACCGCGTGGGCACCGAGGCCCCGTGGAACATCGGCAAGTTCTACGGCACCAGCTACTTCGTGAACCCCCGCGGCGAGACCGTGGCGCAGGCGAGCGAGGACCGGGACGAGCTGCTGGTGGCCGACCTGGACATGGGCATGATCGACCAGGTGCGCGGCACGTGGCAGTTCTACCGGGACCGACGCCCCGAGGCATACGGCGAGATCACGGCGCAGTGACGGCGCGAAGGAGGCAGACGCGATGCACACGCTGATCAAGGGCGGAACGGTGGTGACGGCCGACGGCGAGCGGCGCGCCGACGTGCTGGTGTCCGGCGAGCTGGTGGCGGCGGTCGGCGAGCGCCTCGACGCGCCGGCCGGCACGCAGGTGATCGACGCGGGCGGCGCCTACGTCATGCCGGGCGGCATCGACCCGCACGTGCACATGGAGCTTCCCTTCATGGGCACGGTGAGCGCCGACGACTTCCTCTCGGGCACCGCGTGCGCCGCGGCAGGCGGCACCACGACGATCATCGACTTCGTGATCCCCGCTCCGCAGCAGTCGCTGCTCGAGGCCTACCGCACCTGGCGGGAGCGGGCGCGCAAGGCCACCGCCGACTACTCCTTCCACATGGCCGTCACGTGGTGGGGGCCGCAGGTGTTCGAGGAGATGGGCACCCTGTGCCGCGAGCACGGGATCAACAGCTTCAAGCACTTCATGGCGTACAAGAACGCCATCATGGTGGACGACGCGACGCTCATCGCGAGCTTCGAGCGCGCGCGCGACCTGGGCGCCGTCTGCCTGGTGCACGCCGAGAACGGCGACCTGGTCTTCCGCATGCAGCAGGAGACCTTCGCGCGCGGCATCCGCGGACCAGAGGGCCATCCCATCTCGCGCCCGCCCGAGGTCGAGGGCGAGGCGGCGAACCGCGCGTGCCAGATCGCCGCGGTCGTGGGCGTGCCGCTCTACGTGGTGCACACCAGCTGCCGCCAGGCGATGGAGGCGATCGCGCGCGCCAAGCTCGCGGGCCACCGGGTCTTCGGCGAGTCGCTCGTGCAGCACCTGGTGATCGACGACTCCGTCTACCGGAACACCGACTGGCGCAGCGCGGCGCACCACGTGATGAGCCCGCCGTTCCGGACGGCGGACCACCAGCAGGCGCTGTGGGGCGGCCTCCAGGGCGGCACCATCGAGGTGATCGGCACCGACCACTGCACGTTCCGCACCGACCAGAAGGCCATGGGGAAGGACGACTTCCGGAAGATCCCCAACGGCACCGGCGGGCTCGAGGAGCGGATGAGCGTGCTCTGGCACCACGGCGTGCGCACCGGCCGCATCACGCCCTGCGAGTTCGTCGCCGCCACCAGCGCGAACGCCGCGCGCATCTTCAACATCCATCCCCGCAAGGGCACCGTCGCCCCGGGCAGCGACGCCGACATCGTGGTGTGGGACCCGTCCCTGCAGCGAACGCTCGGCACGGCAACGCACCACTCGCGCAACGACTTCAGCATCTTCGAGGGCATGCAGGTGACCGGCGGTGCCGCCGTCACCATGAGCCGCGGCACCGTGCTGTGGAAGGACGGAAGGCTGCAGGCCCGCGAGGGCCACGGCCGGTACGTCGAGCGCCCGTGCTTCACCGACTACGCGCGCAGCCAGGCCGTGCGCAACACGCATCTCGCACCCGTCGCCGTCGAGCGCCAGGAGTTCGTCCCATGACCACCGCCGCCCCGAGCATTCCCGCCACCGTCGGCCGCTTCCCCGCGACCGGCGACGCCTTCACGCCGTGGCACGACGCGCGCCACTGGATCGGCGGCGCCTGGCGGGATCCCGCCGGCACCCGCACCACGCTCGAGGTTCACAACCCGCGCCACGGCAAGGCGATGGCCCGGGTGCACCTCGGCGGCGCCGACGACGTGGACGCCGCCGTCAGGGCGGGCGCCGCCGCGCAGCGCGAGTGGGGCGAGTGGCCGATCCGCGACCGCGCGCACGTCCTCTACCGCCTGCGCGAGCTGATGGTGCGGAACATCGACGAGCTCAGCTGGCTGGTGAGCCACGAGAACGGCAAGATCTTCGGCGAGGCCAAGGCCGAGGTCGAGAAGGGCATCGAGTGCGTCGAGTACGGCTGCTCGCTGCCGAACATCGCGGCCGGCAACCAGCTCGAGGTGAGCCGCGGCGTCGCATGCGAGGTCGTCTACGCGCCGCTCGGCGTGGTGGCCGGCGTCACTCCGTTCAACTTCCCGCTGATGGTCCCGCTGTGGATGCTGCCGCAGGCGCTCGTGGGCGGCAACGCCTTCGTCATGAAGGCAAGCGAACGAGTGCCGCTCTCGACCATGCGCCTCGCGGAGATGCTGAAGGAAGCGGGCCTGCCGGCCGGCGTCTTCAACCTCGTGCAGGGCGGGCGCGAGGTGGTCGAGGCGCTGTGCGACCACCCGCAGGTGAAGGCGATCGGCTTCGTCGGCAGCACCAAGGTGGCCAAGGCCGTCTACGGACGCGCCAGCATGTCCGGCAAGCGCGCGCTCTGCCTCGGCGGGGCGAAGAACCACCTGTTCGTGGTGCCCGACGCCGACGTGGCCGTGACCGCCGAGAACGTCGTCGCCAGCTTCACCGGCTGCGCGGGACAGCGCTGCATGGCGGCGAGCGTGCTGCTCGCCGTCGGCGACGTCGACCACATCCTGGCGGCGGTGCGCGACCGCGCGGCGAAGCTGGTGGCCGGCAGGGACATGGGCCCCGTCACCACGCAGGCGGCGCGCGACCGCATCACCGGCTACATCGACGCCGCCGAGCGGGGCGGTGCGAAGATCGTGCTCGACGGCCGCAAGGCGAGCGCCGACGCCGGCGGCTACTGGGTCGGGCCCACCATCATCGACGGCTGCACGCCCGACATGCCCGCGGCGCGCGAGGAGATCTTCGGCCCGGTGCTCAGCGTGGTGCGCGTGCCGACCCTCGAGAGGGCGTTCGAGATCGAGAACGCGAACCCCTACGGCAACGCGAGCAGCGTCTACACCACGAGCGGCGACGTCGCGCGCCGGGTGATGGCCCGCGTGGAGTCGGGCATGTGCGGCGTGAACATCGGGGTGCCGGTCCCCCGCGAGCCCTTCGGCTTCGGCGGCTGGAACGACAGCTGCTTCGGCGCCGGCAACATCACGGGCTGGGACGGCTACCGCTTCTGGACCCGCCAGCGCAAGATCACCAGCAAGTGGGCGCTGCAGCGGGACCAGAACTGGATGAGCTGACGGACCCGTTCGGCGCGTGGCGCGGCTTTGGCATACGCTTCATCGGTGCCGATCCACACGCTTCCCGCTTCCACGCCCGGCCGCCTTGCCATCGCTGCCGCGCTGACATCCCTCGCTGCCTGCGTCTCGATCGGCAACAACAGGACCACCACCGTCGCCGGAGATGCCGCCCATGCCCCGGCGGCCACGGCGCCGATCACCGAGCAGCAGGTCAACGCCGCGCAGCAGGCCTGGTGCGACGGACTCGTCCGGGTCGCGCAGGTGCACGCACGCGGCGGCGACGCCGGGGCCGAGGCCGCGCGGATGATCGACGACCTCTACGACTACGCCGAGGGCAAGGTGTTCTTCAAGCCGACCCTCGCGTACGGCGCGCGCACGTTCCGGCCCACGCGCGAGGGCGCCCTCGCCTACTTCGTCGGCGGCAACCCGAGCTTCCCGGAGGACACGGGCTTCGCGCTGAAGGGCTGGACCAAGGCCCGGTACGACAACAATGCCGCGGAGAACGGCATCCAGATCCACGGCGACCTCGCCATCACCATGGGCAACGTCTACGTCACCGGCCCCGACGGCAAGGAAGTGATGGTCGACAAGACGTTCGTCTTCCGGCGCTGCGGGGACGGCCGCCTGCGCCTCTGCGTGCACAAGTCCGCCCTGCCCTTCAGCCCGAACTGACGCGCATGAGGCCCATCGCGACGCTCCTGCTCGTGGCCGGCGCTCTCGCCGGCGGCTGCGCCGACACCAAGCTGCAGGTGGGCCTGCACACGCGGTCGGCGGTGTACGCCAACTCGCTGATCGAGCGGGAGAAGGGCGTCCTGGCGATCCTGACCGCCAACCCGCCGCGCGTCGGCACGCTGCAGGGCGTATCGCCGGGAGCTCCGCTGCGCGGCCTGGGCACGTTCGCGTCGGACGCGATCCGCGTGGGACTGCACCGCGAGTGCCCGGATGCCACCGTGCTCACCGGCCCGGCCACCGCCGGCCTCGCGGCGCGCGCGGGCAAGTCGCGCGAGCTCGGGCAGCTCCTCAAGGACGCGAACGACACGGGGATCCTCGCGGCCGAGGACCTCGCGGCGCTCGGCAAGGCCACCGGGCTCGACTACTTCTTCCTCGGCACGGTGGCGTCGCACGGCACGACGAACGCGGTGCGCCTCAACCCGCTGGGACTGACCATGATCCGCAGCGACTGGACGACCATGAACATGGTGCTCCAGCTCTACCACGCGCCGAGCGGCCGGATCGTCTGGCAGTCGGTGGGCGACTCGACCGGCTACACCGAGTCCGTCGTGTCCAACCCCGTCTCGGTGCACTCCGTGATGAGCGACCTCGCGTCGGCGATGCTCGAGGACCTGATCAAGGGACGCTCCCGGACGACCGTCACGCGGGTCGGGGACGGCCCCGTCCGCCTCGAGGCCGAGCCCGACGACCCGGGCACCCACCGATGGCGGGAACGGGACGACGAGGACTCCTATGCCCCTGCGGACCGGCCCGAGATCGAGCCCGAGCGCGATCGCTGACGGCCCCTCGCGGCGCGGCACGTCCGGGGAGCGTTGACCGGAGGGCCTGGCGCATTGCATGGCTACACTCGACCCGCACCAGGCGAGCCACGCATGCACACCCACCACCCCCAGCCCACGATGTCCTCGCGCGAGATGATCGACGCGTGCATGAAGCACAGCCTGTTCTCGTGGAGCGCCACGGGCAAGGTCGACCCCATCCCGGTGGCGCGGGCCGAGGGCATCTACCTCCACGGGCCCGAGGGGCAGCGCTGGATCGACTGGAACAGCCAGCTGATGAGCGTGAACATCGGGCACGGGCACCCGAAGGTCGTCAAGGCGATCCAGGACCAGGCGGCGCAGCTCGCCTACGCCTATCCCGGCATGGCCACCGAGATCCGCGCGAGGCTCTCGCTCCGGCTGGCGAAGCTCGTTCCCGGCGACCTGAACACGTTCTTCTACACGCTGGGCGGCGCCGAGGCGAACGAGAACGCCATCAAGGCCGCGCGGCTCTTCACCGGCCGGCACAAGATCCTGGTGCGATACCGCAGCTACCACGGCGCGACGCACGGCGCGATCAGCCTGACCGGCGACCCGCGGCGCTGGCCCACCGAGCCGGGCATGCCGGGCGTGGTGCGCGTGATGGACCCCAAGCCCTACGACTTCAGCTTCGGCGCGACCGAGGACGAGATCGTTCGCAACAACCTCACGTACCTGGAGGAGGTGATCCAGTACGAGAACCCCAAGAGCATCGCCGCGATGTTCATCGAGACGGTCACCGGCACCAACGGCATCCTGCCGCCGCCGAAGGGCTACCTGGCGGGCCTGAAGGCGCTGCTCGAGAAGCACGGGATCCTGCTGGTCACCGACGAGGTGATGTGCGGCTGGGGCCGCACCGGCAAGCTGTTCGCGTTCGAGCACGGCGGCATCGTGCCGGACATCTGCACGATGGCGAAGGGCCTGACGTCGAGCTACATGCCGCTCGGCGTGATGGCCGTGAGCGACCGAATCGCGAACCACTTCCGCGAGAACGTCTTCTGGGGCGGCCTCACCTACAACGCGCACCCGATGTGCCTGGCGGCGGCGCTGGCCGCGGTCGACGTGCTGGTCGAGGAAGGCATGGTCGAGAACGCCGCGCGCATGGGCGAGGTCATGCGCGGCCACATGGAGCGCCTGGCGAGGAAGCACCGCTGCGTCCGCGAGCACCGCAACATCGGGCTCTTCGGCACCATCGAGCTGCGGAAGAACTCGAAGGGCGAGCGGATCGTCCCCTACGCGGGAACCCACCCGGCGATGGCGAGGCTCGGCAAGTTCCTGAAGGACAACGGCCTCTTCACGGTGCTGCAGTGGAGCACGGTGATGTGCAACCCGCCGCTCTGCATCGACGAGGCGCAGATGGCCGAGGGATTCGGCATCATCGACCGCGGCCTCGACATCGTCGACGAGGCGTTCGAGGGCTGATCAGGCGGGCGCGCGTCCGAAACGGCTGCCCCGCATGCCCGCGAGGTACACGGCGCCCGCCACCAGCACGCCGGTGAACCACGAGTACGGGTAGATCGCGTCCCACAGGTCCGGCCCGCCGCCCGCCACCCTCACGCTGCGCAGGAACCCGACCACGTTCGGCGCGACCCCCGCGCAGAGCGCGACGATCGCCACCGGGTTGGTGCCCGCGTACCGCCCGCGCGGCCGGTAGAGGTCCGCGACGTCGAGCTCGCGGCGCTTCACGATCCAGTAGTCGGCGATCATGATGCCGGCGATCGGGCCGAGCAGGCCGCCGTAGCCGACCAGCCACTCGAAGATGTACGTGTCGGCGCTCGCGAGCAGCTTCCACGGCATGATCAGGATGCCGATCACGCCCGTGATGACACCGCCGGTCCGGAAGCCGATGAGCCGCGGCGCGCAGTTGGCGAAGTCGTTCGCGGGACTCACCACGTTCGCCGCGATGTTGGTGGCGACGGTCGCGACCGCGACGCCCACCAGGCTCAGGACCGCGACCAGCCACCGCGTCCCGGGGTCCGCCAGGACCGGCGCGTCGAGCCCGGGCGGCGGCGACGAACTCGTCACGTGCGCGAGCACGACCACCGGGTCCCACAGCGTCTTTGGGTCCACGCCCCTCAGCAGTCCCTCGGCGGCGCTCGTGATCACCACCGCCATCGCGCTGAAGGCAAGCATCGTGGTCGGGAGCCCGAGCGCCTGGCCCCACGCCTGCTCGCGCTGCCCGCGGCCGTAGCGCGTGAAGTCCGGGATATTGAGGCTCAGCGTCGCCCAGAAGCAGATCATGCCGGTGAGGCTCGGCACGAACACCTTCCAGAAGTCCGCGGCGGTCTCGAACGCGCTCGGCCGCTCGAACATCGGCCCCAGGCCGCCGGCGCGGGCCACGATCCACCACAGGAAGATCCCTGCCATCGCCAGGACGAGCGGCGCGCTCCAGTTCTCGAACACGCGGACCGCGTTCATCCCGAACAGGATGATCAGCACGTTCAGCGTCCAGAACGCAAGGAAGGTGACGAGCGACGGGATCCCGAGGCCGAGCACCGTGGCGTCGCCGCCGAGCTGCGCGAACGCGGGCCACGCCGCAACCACGAAGGTCTTCACCGCCTCGCCGCCGATGTAGGTCTGGATGCCGAACCATCCGCAGGCGACGATCGCGCGCAGGATCGCCGGGAGGTTCGCGCCCACCGTGCCGAAGCTCGCGCGCGCGAGCACGGGGAACGGGATGCCGTACTTGGTGCCCGGGTGGGCGTTGAGGAGGATCGGCACCAGCACGATCACGTTGCCGAGGGCGATCGTCAGCAGCGCCTGCCACCAGTTCATGCCGAGCGCCACCAGGCCGCCCGCCAGCATGTAGGTCGGGATGCAGTGCGCCATGCTGATCCACAGCGCGGCGAACGTGTAGGTGGACCAGGTTCGCGCCGAGGGCGGCACGGGCGCCAGGTCGGCGTTGAGCAGCGGGCTCGAGCGCACGTCCGCGGGAAGGTGCGAGAGGTCGGCGGTGCCTTGGCCATGTGCGTCCATGCGAGGATCCTCCGGGCGGAGAATATCCCTCACCGCGCCATCGGCCGGAAGCACGCGGCGCAGGTGGCCACGAAGTCGCCGATCCCGCCCACGACGACGCGCTCGCGCGTCGCGAGCAGCCGCTCGCTGTGGGTGCTCGGCGCGCCGCAGCGGACGCAGGTGCCGGCGATGCGCCGGACGGCGTGCGCGCGCGGGAGCAGTTCGTCGAACGGCGCGAACAGGTCGCCGAAGTGGTCGATGTCGCAGCCCGCGACGACGACGGACGTGCCGCGCGCGAGGAGCGCGTCGACGGCCTCCACCGCTGCGGCGCCGAAGAAGTGGATCTCGTCCACGGCGACCAGGTCGGCGTCCATGGCGAGCGCCTCCCCGAGCCCGGCCACCGGCAGCGCGGGCGTGCGATCCCCGCGGTGCGTGACGATCGCCTCGGGCGCATACCGCGTGTCGCCCGCCGGCTTGACGACGGCCACGCGCGTGCCCGCCGCGCGCGCCCGCGCGATCTCCTCGCGGAGCGCGGTCGTCTTGCCCGCGAACATGGGGCCGCAGATGACGGTGAGCGTGCCGCGCCGCATCGCCCGCGGAGGGTAGCGCGCACCCTTCGGCATTCCGGTACCTTTTGCGCCCCATGGCCAACGCAAGCCTTCCGATCCTGAGTTTCGTCGCCGAGAACTACCGCAACTTCAACGCCCGCAGCACGCGCGACGCGCTGTACGCGTACTGGGACCACGTGCAGGCGGGCGGCCGCATGTACTGGGCGGTGGCGGGCGCCATGAGCAGCGCGCAGCTCGGGATCACGCTGGCGCCGGCGATCCGCGCGGGTCTCGTGCACGGGCTCAGCGTCACCGGTGCCAACCTGGAGGAGTCGCTCTTCCGCCTGGTGGCGCACGACAGCTACAAGGACTTCCCCGAGTACCGCTACTTCACCAAGCGCGACGACACGCGCATCCTGAAGCAGCGCATGCGCCGAGTCACGGACACGAGCATCCCCGAGGACGAGGCGTTCCGCGCGGTGGAGAAGGTGCTCGTCCCGATGTGGAAGCGCGCGGGCAAGGACGGCACGCGCCGCTTCTGGCACGAGTACTTCTACGAGCTCGTCCTCTCGCTGCCGCGCTCCAAGTTCGAGGGCGACCCGGACCAGTGCTGGCTGCTCGCGGCCGCCAAGGCGAACCTGCCGATCGTCGTCCCCGGCCACGAGGACTCGACCTTCGGCAACATCTTCGCGTCGCACGTGAAGTACGGAGACTTTCCCGCCTCGATCGCCAGGAGCGGCATCGAGTACATGGCGCAGTTCTACGACGACTACCGCAGCCTCTCGAAGGGCAAGGGCATCGGCTTCTTCCAGATCGGCGGCGGCATCGCGGGCGACTTCCCGATCTGCGTGGTGCCGAGCATCAAGTACGACCTGCAGCGGCCGGTGAAGCCGTGGGCGTACTTCTGCCAGATCTCCGACAGCACGACGAGCTACGGCAGCTACTCCGGCGCGACCCCCAACGAGAAGATCACCTGGGACAAGCTCACCGAGCGCACGCCGATGTTCGTGATCGAGAGCGACGCGACCGTCGTCGCGCCGCTCATGCTGCGCGCGCTCCTCGAGTGCAAGGCGAACCCGAAGGCCGCCGACCGGATCATCAAGGCGTCGCGGGCCGAGACGAGGAAGTCGCTCGCACGCGCCTGATCCACAGGTAGGCCGGCACGCTGACGCAGCCCGCGGAGATCGCCCAGCAGGCGGCGGCGGCCGCGGGCACGGGGAGACGCGGGAAGAGGACCGTGGCGAGGAGCGCATAGGCGCTCACGCTGGTGGTCCCGAGCATCATCGGC
>JBILFU010000159.1:0-5115 GCA_044351405.1 Phycisphaerales bacterium | reverse complement strand
AGCCGCGGGCGACCCATCGGTCCCGCACGGGCCGCCGGGGCCGGCGCGGCCACGGGAAGGAGCGCCGCAACCGCATCCACGGCCGCCGCCCGGAGCGCAGGCCCCAGTTCCGCGGCGCCGGCGCCGCACAGCTCGACGCGGACGCGCCCGAGCACGAGCTCCACGAGTTCCTCCGGCAGTCCACGCCCGCGCAGGCGGATCGCGAGCCGGGAAAGGAGCGCCTCGGCCGCGACCGGCGCACCCGGGACCGAACGCACCGTGTCGCGGGCCTCCGCCGCGGCGCCGTGCGCGGCAACCACCGCGCGGGCGAGCGCGATGCGGGCGGCGCGGCGCGCCGACGAGGCGGCGGACGCGGCCTCCACGACCACCTCGAACGACAGGGCGCGGCCCCGGCCGGGCCGGGCGCCGGCGTGCACGATCCGGACCGCCATGCCGTGGTTGCGGCGCGCCGCGGTGATGGCCTCCGACATGCTGTCGGCGATGTACCGCACCCGCGTCAAGCCGCCACCTCCGTCCCGGCGGGAGCGGCGGGCAGCGGCACCTCGCCGACCCGGTCGACCTCGATGCCGCGCACCAGCTCGTCGAAGGCGAGCGCCGCGCAGCCCGGGATGTGCGGCGCGAGCAGCCGGCCGAGCGCCGCGCGCGAGCGGCGTCCCGTCACCACCACCACGGGTAGCCCGGCATCCGCGAGCGGACGGGCGGCGGCGGCGACGGCGCGGACGATCGCCGCGGCCTCGGCCGGCGCGAGCTGCGTGCAGGGCTCGCCGTCGGGCGCGGACACCGCGCCGGCGATGCGCGCCTCGAGGGCGGGCGACGCCACCACGCAGGACAGGACGGGCCTGCCCTCGGCGTCCGGACGGGCGTACTGCTGGCAGATCGTGCGGCGCAGCGCGCAGCGCGCGGCCTCGGCGAGCGCATGCGGCTCGCGCGAGCGCTGCGACGCGTCGGCGACGGATTCGAGCACCGCCTCCAGGTCGCGGACGGGCACGCGCTCCCGCAGGAGGAACTGCATGACGCGCTGGAGCTCGCCCGGACGGACGCAGGCCGGTACGGTCTCCTGGACCAGCCGCGGCGCGCGACGCGCGAGCTCCTGCAGGAGGTCCGCGACGTGCTCCCGCGTCAGCAGCTCGTCGGCGTGCCGGCGCACCACCGTGGCGAAGTGCGCGCCCAGCACCGCCTCGGGCGCCGCGACCGCGCAGCCGCGCGCCTCCGCCTGCCCGCGAAGGCTCGGCGCGATCCAGAGGGCGTCCAGCCCGAAGGCCGGTTCGCGCGTGGCGATCCCCGGCAGCGCCGGGAGGCGGCCGTCCCCGGGCATCGCAAGGAGCTCGCCGAGGCGCAGCTCACCCTCGCCGACCACCGCGCCGCGGACCCGTATCCGGTAGCCGCCCGCGGCGAGCGAGCGGTCGTCGCGAACGCGCACGGCGGGCACCACGATCCCCAGGTCGGACGCCACCTGCCGTCGCACGGCCTCGATCCGCCGCAGGAGCGGCGACCGATCGCCCTCGCGGACCAGTTCGACGAGCGCGGCGCCGACCTCGACCTCGAGCGGCTCCACGGAGAGGAGCGCGCCGATCTCCGCGGCACGGCGCGCCACCTGCGGATCCACCGCCTCCGGAGCGGGCGCGGCGCGGGCCGCCGGGGCCGCGGCTCCGTCCGGCGCACCGCCGGATGCCCCCGTGCCCCGCACCAGCCAGCCGCCCGCCGCGAAGAGCGCCGCACCGACGAGGAGCGGCACCGAGGGCAACGGCGTGAGCGCGAGCACGGCCATGAATCCGCCCAGCGCCCAGAGCACGCGCGGCCCCGCGGCGAGCTGCCGCGGCAGCTCCTCGCCGAGCGTGCGGCCGCGTCCTGCGCGCGCCACGACCAGTCCCGCCGCGGTGGCGATCACGAACGCGGGAATCTGCGCGGCGAGCCCGTCGCCGATGGTCAGGATGGTGATCGCGCGCGCGGTCTCCGCGAGCGACCATCCCTTCTGCAGGACCCCGACCGCCAGGCCGCCCACCAGGTTCACCGCGGTGATGACGAGCCCCGCCACCGCGTCGCCGCGCACGAAGCGGCTGGCGCCGTCCATCGCGCCGAAGAAGTCCGCCTCGCGCGCGAGCTCCTCGCGCCGGCGGCGCGCCTCGGCGGCGTCGATCGTCCCGGCGGCCACGTCGGCGTCGATGGCCATCTGCCGCCCGGGCAGCGCATCGAGCGCGAAGCGCGCGGCCACCTCGGCCATCCGGGACGCGCCGGTCGTCACCACCACGAACTGCACCACCACCAGGATCGCGAAGACGACCGCGCCCGTCACCACGCTGTTGCCCGCGACCATCCGCCCGAAGGCCGCGATGAACTGCCCCGCGACGCCCTCGGCCTCCGCGGGGAGCACCGCATCCGCGCCCAGGATCATGCGCGTGGAGGCCACGTTGATCACCAGCCGGAAGAGCGTCGTTCCCAGGAGGAGCGCGGGGAACACGCTGAAGTCGAGCGGCCCGCGCAGCGTCGAGGCGCGCACGAGCACCAGCGCCGCCAGCGCGAAGTTGAGCGCCACCAGGGCGTCCATCGCGGCCGGGGCGATCGGCACCACGAGCACCGCGACCAGCCCCAGCATCGCGGCCGGGACCAGGAGCGTGCGGTTGCCGGCGAGCACCGCCTTCCAGCGTTCATGCAGCCTGTCCATGCATCCTCCTTCCGGGAGCGGTCACCGTCCGTGCGACGGCGCCGCGGACGGCGGCCCGTCCCCGCGCGCGCAGCGACGGATCCCCCTCCGACGAACGGCGTTCCTCGCGTGCCTGCTCCGGCGACATGCGCAGCGACCGCCGCCACGCCCAGCGCGCGACCGCGACGTCCGCCGCCGCCACCGCCGCGAGCGCCGCGAACGCCGCGAGCATCGCGTCGACCGCCACCGAGATCGCCGCGGAGAGCGCGGGACCGGGCGCCATGGCCGCGATGGCCGAGACCGTGCCGCGGTCGCCCCAGAGCGCGGCCCCTCCGGCGGCGAGCACCGCCATCGAGGCGACCGCGCGCACCGGGGTCGCGAGCGCCGCGCGCGCCTGCGGCAGCCGCAGGCCGCTTCCGCCGGCCCCCAGCCGCCGCACGCGGCCGCCGGTCTGCAGCAGCGTGCCCGCCACGGCGCCGAGCGCGGCGGCGCACATGGGAACCCACGCCGCGGCCGCCACGTTCCAGAGAATGGAGCGGACCTCCGCAGCGCCGTCGACCGACGCCGTCGCGGCACCGCCCGCGAGCGCCGAGGAGACCAGCGCGAGCAGCCGGCCGTGCACGTCGGCGGCCCACGCCCCGGCCGCGCCGCCCACGATCGCCCCGACCGCCACGGGTCCCGGGCGCACCGGCGAACCATGCCGGCGCCGCGCCGCCTCCACGCGCCGCTCGCCGGGGAGCACCGTGCGTTCGCCGCTCACGCCCGGCCTCCCTGCGTCACGGCACGAACCGCGCCGAGCGCGTCCGCCAGGGCGCCGTCCATCGCGGACTGCATCGCCGCCGCGCCCGCCAGGAGCGAGGCCAGCGCCACCGCGAAGCGGAGCGGGAACCCGAAGGCGATCGGCCCGACGCCCGGCACGCTCCGCGCCACCATGCCCGAGATCATCGCCTCGGCCACCAGCACCGCGGTCACGGGGAGCGCGATGCGGAACGCGAGTTCGCTTGCGGCTCCGGCCATCCCGAGCACCGTGCCGACCACCCCCGCGTCCGGCGTCCACGCACCCAGCCCGACGCCGTCGAAGCTCCGCAGCGCGGCAAGCGCCAGCGCCTCGAGCCCGCCCGCCCACACGAAGGCCGCGATGCCCAGGAGGGCGAGAAGCTGCCCGGCGGGATCGCCGTCGGCGTCCGCGGGATCCGCGGAGCCGTCCATCATCTGGCCGAAGCCCACGCCCGCCTGCATGCCGACCAGCGCGCCCGCGGTCCGGAACGCAGCGACGGGGAGCATGGCCAGCACGCCGATCACGGCTCCGATCGCGAACTCCGAGGCCGCAAGGGGCAGGAGGCGCCAGGGCTCGGCGAGGGCCATCGCAGGAAGCGCCGCGGAGCCGAGCGCCGGCAGCGCAGCCACGCCCAGGACGAACGCAAGTCCGATGCGCACGCGCACCGGAACGGCCGGTGCTGCCACGGCCGGCGCGAAGGCAGCCATGCCCGCGACCCTGCAGGCCGCGAGCAGTGCCGCCGCGAGCGCACCGGAACCCTCGGCCGTCACGGAAGCCCCCCGAACATCTCCTGCGCGAAGGAGACCAGCTTCGACACCATCCAGCCCGCAAGGAGCAGCAGGGCGACGCCGCAGGCGAGGAGGCGCGGCACCGCCGACACCGCGTGGTCCTGCACCTGCGTCGCGGCCTGGAGCACCGCCGCCACCAGCCCGACCACCGCCGCCACCAGCAGGACCGGCGCGGCGACCACGAGCGCCGTCGCAAGCGCGGCCTGCACCAGGTCGACCGGCGGCGCGCCGCTCATGGGACGCCCGCCACGCCCGCGAGGAGCGAGCCCGCCACCAGGGTCCACCCGTCCGCGAGCACGAAGAGGAGGAGCTTGAACGGCATCGACACCATCGCGGGCGGCACCATGAACATGCCAAGGCTCACCAGGATGCCCGCCACCACCAGGTCCACCACGACGAACGGGAGGAAGATCCGGAACCCGATCAGGAACGCGGTCTTGAGCTCGCTGAGCACGAAGGCCGGCAGAAGCGTCGCCATGTCGACGTCCGCGCGGGTCAGCCGCGCGGGATCGCTCACGTCGACCCCGCGGCGCTCGAGCAGCATGTAGACGGTGTTCCAGTTCCCGCAGGCGTCGATCTGCGCGAACATGAAGTCGCGGAGCGGCTGGCGCGCGCCGGCCCAGGCCTCCTCGGTATCCGTGACGGTGCCGTCCATGTACGGCTTCACGCCGCCCTCCCACGCGCGGGTCAGGGTGGGAGCCATGGCCGCCATGGTGAGGAGGAGTGCGAGCCCGGCGGTGACCTGCGCGGGCGGCATCGCCTGCGCGCCCACGGCCTGTCGCAGCAGGCCAAGCACCACCACGATCCGGGTGAAGCAGGTGCACAGCACCAGCACCGCCGGCGCGAGCGACAGCACCGTCAGCAGGACGAGCAGGTCCACCGCACCCTTGAACCCCGCGCCGGCCGGC
>JBILFU010000158.1:0-5120 GCA_044351405.1 Phycisphaerales bacterium | reverse complement strand
GGCCGGCACGCTGACGCCGCCCGCGGAGATCGCCCAGCAGGCAGCGGCGGCCGCGGGGATCGGCAGGCGCGGGAAGAGGACAGTGGCGAGCAGCGCGTAGGCGCTGACGCTCGTGGTGCCGAGCATCATCGGCCCGACCGCCCCCGTCGGCACCTGCGCGCCCTGCGCGAGCCACGTGGCCACCAGGATCGTGGTGAAGATCGCGGGGAACACCGAGCCGATGCCGCCGGCCACCGGAAGCCCGCTGCGCGCAAGCAGCACGGACCCGCCGATCGCGGCGCCCGCCGCGACGCCGCGCAAGGCGAGCACGACGGGCCCGACGCGCCGCGTGCCCGCGGGCGCCGGATGCGGCACGCGGTTCGCGGCGACGCCGAGCAGCACCGCGCACGCGAACGCCGTGCAGCCGATCGAAAGCGACAGGCCCGCCGAGGGCGCCGCCGCGCGGTGCAGCCACACGATCGCCGTCGCGACCGCGAGCCACGCGCCGAGCGCGATCGCCGCCGTCGTCGCCAGCAGGTGGCGGTGCGAGCGCATGCCGAGCTTCGCGGGTACCACGCGCCACAGCAGCAGGTATCCCGCGTTCATCAGGATCCCCACCGGCACGAACGCCATCGCCTGCACGAAGTTGCCCTGGTCCGGAGAGGACGAGTGCATCCCGATCGCCGCCGGGATGATGGTCGTGGGCACGCTCGCTGCGATCCCGCCGAGCACGCCGCCGAGCCGCTCGACGGCGACGGTCGCGAGTACCGCGATCACGGCGGCGGCGACCGAGGGCACCAGGACGTCCGCCGCGGCATCGAGCATCCCGCGAGTCTAGGGATCCGCGGCACCCGGCGCGCACGGTGCGCGGATGCATGGGATCATGCGCAGCGCACGGCGACCGCCCGCCGCGCGGACGACCCATGGAACGACGCAGGGTGCCAGAGCTCATGGACGACCCCGGCCTGCCGGAAGGCGACCACGTCGCTGCCCTGCGCGGCCTTGCGCGGCTGAACCGCACGGCATTCGCGCACCGGATCGCGTGGCCCTCCGTCCGGCGCGTGGCCGCGTCCGCAGCCCGCGAAGGCCGCACCGCGATCGTGCTCGACGCCGCGTGCGGGTCGGCTGACGCCGTGGTGACGCTCGCGGCCCGCGCGCAACGGGCGGGACTCCGCATCCGATGGCGCGCATGCGACATCAGCCCGCGCGCCCTGCAGGTGGCGGGACGGGCGGCGCGCTCGGCCGGCGTTGCGCTCGAGACCTGCACGGCGGACGCCGTGGCCGGGACGCTTCCTGCCGGGAACGACCTCGTCACCTGCTCGCTGTTCCTGCACCACCTTGACCGCGACGACGCGGTCCGCGCGCTTGCCGCGATGCGCGCGGCCGCCGCGTCGGGCGCGGTGGTCGACCTCGACCGCACGGCCGCGGGACTCGCGCTCGCGTGGGCGGCTTCGAGGCTCCTGACGCGATCTCCGGTCGTGCACCTCGACGCGACGGCGAGCGTGCGCGCGGCGTGGACGCCCGAGGAGGCGCTGGCGATGGCCCGCGACGCCGGCATCGAGCGGCCGCGCGTCGACCGTGCGTGGCCGCAGCGCTGGCTGCTCCGTTGGGGGGACGCATGAACGAGTTCGACGTGCTGGTCGTCGGCGCAGGCCCGGCGGGATCGCTCGCGGCGATCGCGGCGGCGCGCGCGGGCGCACGCGTGCTGCTTGCCGACCGCGCGGAGTTCCCGCGCCAGAAGGTCTGCGGGTGCTGCCTCTCGGCAGAGGCGCTCGCGGCGCTCGCCGATCACGACGCAGCAGACGCGGCGGATGGCGCGGTGCCGCTGCGGACCGTGCGCCTGGTGTCCGCGGGCCGCGAACTGGCGGTACGCCGGGATGCGGGTGCAGCGCTGTCGCGCGCCGAGCTCGATGCGCGGCTCGCCGAGCGTGCGCGCCGCAACGGCGCGGAGGTCCGCACCGGATGCCAGGCGCTGCCTGCGGCGGACGGAACATGGTCGGTCGGCGGCACCGCGGTGCGCGCGCGCTGCGCCGTGGTGGCGGACGGACTTGCGGGGCGGACGCTCGACGCGCTGCCGGGATTCGGATGGCAGGTGACGCGGCAGAGCAGGATGGGCTTCGGCGCGCTCCTGCCGGCGGGCGCGGTGCGCTGCCCCGCGGGCGAGGTGCGCATGCACGTCGTCCCCGGCGGCTACGTGGGCGCCGTGCTGCTTCCCTGCGGGTCGGTGGACGTCGCGGCGGCGGCCGACCCGGCGGCGGTGCGCGATGCGGGAGGACCCGCGGCGTTCGCGTCGCACGCGCTCGGGGACGCCGTGCGTGACCGGGGCGCGTTCCGTGCCGCGGCGTGGCGCGGGACGCCCACGCTCACGCGCCGTCGGACGCGCGTCGCCGCCGAGGGGATCATCGTCGCGGGCGATGCGGCGTCGTACGTCGAGCCGTTCACCGGCGAAGGCATGGGCTGGGCGATGCGAACGGGCGCCGCGGCCGGAGCACTCGCCGCACGCGTGTCGCGCGGCGACGCCTCGTGCGCGGACTGGCCGGACCTCCACCGGCGGACCTGCCGCCCTGCCCGCGTGCGTTGCCGGGCCATCTCGCTCCTCCTTCGCAGTCCGTCGCTCGTCCGTGCGGCGATCGCGGCGGGCGCCGCGATGCCGCGACTCGCCGAGGCGATCGCGGGCCGGATCGGCCGGCCGGCGGTGGGCGCATGACGCCTCGCATCCGCTCCATCGCCACCGCGGTACCGGAAGGCACGCTCGCGCGCGAACGCTGGACCCGGCTCGCCGTGGAGATCGCGCCGGCGGGTGCGCCGGCCGCCGTGATCGAGCGGCTCGCCGAGCGGAGCGGCATCGACCGGCGAGGCTGCGCGGCCACGCCGCCCGAGGGCGGATGCTTCTACCCCGGGGTGGCCGGCACACCGGACGCACCCGATCCCGGGACCGCGGCCCGCATGGCGCTCTGGCGCCGGACGGCCTTCGCGATGGCGGAGCGCGCCGGGCGCGAGGCGCTCGCGCAGGCGGGAATCGACGGTGCGCACATCACGCACTGCATCACCGCCTCGTGCACCGGCTACGAGTCGCCCGGCGCGGATGCACACCTCGTGGCCGCGCTCGGCCTGCCCGCTTCGTGCCGGCGGCTCAACATCGGCCACATGGGCTGCCACGCGGCGGTGAACGCGCTCGCCGCGGCACGCGACGCGGTGCTCGCCGATCCCCGCGCGCGCGTCCTCGTCTGCTGCGCGGAGGTTTCCTCTGCGCACTTCCAGCGGTCGCTCCGCATGGACCGGATGGTCGCGAACGCGATCTTCGCGGACGGATGCGCTGCCGCCGTCGTCGCGGCGGGCGACCGCGGCCCGGACGTGGCCGCGGCGCACACCGTGCTCATCCCCGGCACCGCGGACGAGATGCGCTGGACCGTCGGCGACCACGGCTTCGAGATGACGCTCGGCGCGCGCGTGCCGGACATCCTCCGCGACGCGGTCGGCCCGTGGGTCACGGGCGCGCTCGCGGGGCACGGCCTCGCCGTCGCGGACATCGGCGGCTGGGCGATCCATCCCGGCGGCCCGCGCGTGCTCGACGCGGTCGCGGAGGCGCTCGCGCTGCCTGCCGGTTCCGACGCGCACAGCCGCACCGTGCTGCGCGAGCACGGCAACATGTCCTCCGCGACGCTCCTCTTCATCCTGCGCCGGATGCTGGACTCGGGCGTGCCGCGGCCCTGGGTCGGCCTTGCGTTCGGCCCCGGGCTGGTCGGCGAGATGCTGCTCGTCCGCTGAGCGGACGAACGGTCACTTGGACGAGTCGTCCTCGTCCTTCGCATTCGCGGAGTCCTTGGAGCCCGGCTCCTTCTCGGAGATCACCGGCGGGAAGCCGTTGAGCTGGCGCCACACCTCCTGCCACACGGGCACCATGCGCAGGAGCACCCATGCCTTGGCGCGCACGCCCTGGCGCAGGAAGCGCGGGCCGGGCCACGCCTCGTCCTCCGCGTCGGCGGCGATCACGACGCGGAACTTGCCCGTCCCGTCGTCGGTGGCGTCGACGGTGATCACCTCGCCGCCGAAGGTGCCGACGGCGACGCTCGGCCAGCCCATGAACTGGATGGCCGGCCAGCCCTCGAACTGCAGGCGGGCGCGGCTGCCGGGGACCACCGTGCCGTCGGCACGCGTCTCGCGCGCCGTGATCAGCGGCATGTCCATGCCGTCGACCCATGCCTCGACGAAGCGCGCCTCGGTGTCGGGGATCACCACGCAGATGGCGGAGCCGGGCTTGAGGTACGCGCCCTCGGTCGCCGCGACGCTCAGCACGATGCCGTCGCGCGGCGCGACCACCACCTGCTGCTCCGACTTCGAGATCTGGGTGTCGATCGCGGCCAGGTCGCGCTCCGCGGTGGCGACGTCGCCCTCGGCGCTCCGGCGGCTGGCGCTGGTGGCGGAGATCATGGCGTCGTACTCGGGGCCGGTGCGCTCCAGGATCGCCTTGGCAGCGGCAAGATTGGCGCGCGAGCTGTCGAGCGCGAGCTTCGCGAGCTCGTAGTCGCGCCGCGACCGATCGCCGGTCTGCACCAGCTGCGCGAAGCGGCGCTCGTTGATGGCGTTCGTCTCGAAGACCACCTGCTCGGCGTTGATGCGCTGCTGCGCGGCGTCGATCGCCTGCGCCTTCGCGACCTGCTGGTGGCTCACCTGCGCGTCGAGGTCCTCGATGCGCTGGCGCGCGGCGGCGCGGCGCGCGATGGCCGCGTCGTGCTGCAGGCGCAGGTTGGCCAGGAGGTTCGGGTCGTTGTCCTGGATCTCGGCGATCACGTCGCCCTGCTTCACCACCTGGTTCTCGACGACGAACACCCGCCGCACGCGGCCCTCGACGGGCGCCTCGATGTTGGCGCGGCGGTCGAGCGGGTTGAAGGCGATGACGCGACCCGTGCCGCGCACGGTCTGCTGCCAGGGCACGAACACGCAGCCGAGCGCGATCGCGAGGGAGGCGAGCGCGAGCGCCCGCGAGAGGACGCGGGTGCCGCGCGCCGAGCCCGCGAGCGCGAGCGCCGGCGGCGGAGGAGGGACGAGGTCGAGCGATGCGGCGCGCGCGTCACGCATGGCGGGCCGCCTCGGCGTGCGCGCCGATCTCGATGGTGCGGCCGCAGCGGGCGGCCACGCGC
>JBILFU010000157.1:0-5176 GCA_044351405.1 Phycisphaerales bacterium | reverse complement strand
CGTCGCACCTCTTCTGGCAGGGCATGGACCCGGTGCTCGTCGCGCGGCAGCTCGGCGAGGCGGGGCTCCTCTTCCACGTGCACGCGAAGGACACGGAGCTCGACCGACACGAGGGGCCGCTCAACGGCTACCTCGACTGCAAGCCCTACGGCGACCTCCGGCGGCGCGCGTGGAACTTCCGCGCCTGCGGCTGGGGGCACGGCACCGAGTTCTGGCGCCCGTTCGTCAGCATGCTGCGACGGCACGGGTACGACCACGTCCTCTCGATCGAGCACGAGGACGCGATGATGAGCGTCGAGGAGGGCTTCGAGCGCGCGGTGGCGTTCCTCCAGGAGTGCATCGTGGAGGAGAGGCCCGCGCAGGCGTGGTGGTTCTGACGGCCGCGCGCCGGCGCGAAAATGGTTAAATCAACCCGGGGTGATTTTCTTCGTCAGTCGGGGACCGGCGTGATCCGCAGGTCGCCTGGGTGCGAGACCTCGACCGTCCAGGACACCGACGCCGCCTTCGGGCCGCGCGCGGAGGCGGGGACCGCGAGATCCCAGCGGAGGATGCCCTGCGGCTGCCTCTGCTCCACGTAGGAGGCGTCGCCGCTCAGCGCGGGCAGGACGTCCCTCAGCGTGCACTCGATCCGCTCGTTGCGGCTGACCGGGCGGCGGTCGTAGAGCTCGACGCGGACGTCGCGGCCGGTGCCGTTGTCGAGGGTGATCCGGTCCTTCCACGTGGTGACCGTGGAGCCGCCGAAGATGCCGCCCGAACCGGTCACGCGGGAGAGGACCTCGCGCCGGGCGCGCAGGGCGCGGTCGGGGCCGAAGAAGACGCGGAACTCGCCCTTCGGCGCGACCGCCGGCATCGACGACTCGCCCACGAAGTCGCCGCCCATGAAGACCTGCGCGCGCCCCGGCAGCAGCTGGAACGCGCTCGCGTTGACGAGGTCGCCCCGCAGGAAGACGCTCTCGGTCAGCACCGGCGCGGCGACGAACGTGAACGCCGCCTCCGGGCGGAAGGCGCCGATCCTGGTGCGCTGCCGCCGCGACGACTCCGAGGGGATCGTGACGGGGCGCGGCAGCTCGAACGTCACCGCGATCCCCGATTCCTGCACCTCGGCGGACGCGGACAGCTCCTCCAGCCTCCGCCGCGCCTCCGCATTCGACCCGGCGGCCTCTCCCGGAAAGGGTGCCGCGTCGACGGCGACCGCCATCGCCATCGGCGCCTCGCCCTCCGCCGCCTTCGCGGCGGGCGCCTCGACGTCCACGTACCACGGCTCCACACTCGGCGGTGCCGATGCCTCGCCGGGAGCGGCGGTCGAGAGCGAAAGGCGCACGTCGTTCCAGTCCTCGCCGGTGGCCTGCGAGACGAGCGCGTCGTACTCGACCTCCACCTCGCCCAGGGTGCCCGAGCCCCGGACGGCGTAGGCGGGCACCCATCCGGCGCCCGGCACCAGGTAGCCGACCTCGAGCTCCACCTGCGCATCCGCGGGCACCGCCAGGGCCACCAGCGCCGCGCGTTCGTGGCGGTCGCCTCCGCCCTGCTCCTCGAGCCGCTGCCGTGCCGCGGCCAGCTCGCGCTTCAGCCGGTCCGCCTCGTCGTCCTGGGCCCGCGCGGCCTCCACGATGCGTCGCCGTTCCGCGGCCACGGCGTCGAGGATCCTCGCTGCCGCCTGCACGTCGATGGGCTGCGTCGTGCCGTCCGCGCCTCCCGCGGCCGGGCGAATGCCCACCTGGTCCACGAGCCGCCCGTGCGCCGCCAGGAGCTCGCGCTCCCGCGCCAGGCGCGCGAGGGCGCGCTCCAGGTCGCGCACCCGCGCGACGAGCTCGCGTCCCTCGGGAGAGCTTGCGAAGTCGACCCGGGGCGTCGCCGAGTAGTCGACGCCGAGGATCCGCGGCGTGTCGGCGCTGCCGGAAGGCGAGAGGACCTTCGCCTGGAGCGAGGTGCCCTCCGTGTCGCGGGGCAGGCCCGGGACCCGCACCGTCCAGGTGCCGCGCGACAGCCGAGCACGCACGGTGCGCCGCACCGACGCACGGTCGGGGTAGAGCGTGACCGCGGTGACCGCGCCGGATTCCGAGACCTGGGTCGGTGCGGGTTCCGCGGCGGGCGACTGCGAGCGGGCCGACGGCTGGGCGGTCGCGGCGAGCGCGGCGGCGAGGATGGCGGTGCGTGCGCGCATGTCGGGGGTCCCTCGCGTTCAGTCAGGCAGCGGCGTCGTCCGGACGTCCTTCGGGTGGGTCAGCTGCACGGTCCAGGTCACGGGCAGCGCGGACGCCCCGCGCGCGTCGGCCGGGACGGCCAGGTCCCAGCGGAGGATGCCTGCCTTCTGCGGGCCCGCGGCGTACTCCGCGTCCGTGGAGATCGGGACGGAGAGTTCGGCCACCTTGACCTCGATCTTCTCGTTGCGGCTCGCGGGCCGCCGGTCGAGCAGCTCCACCTGCAGGTCGCGCCCGGTGCCGTTGTCGACCGTCACCCGGTACCGCCAGGTCGTCGCCTCGGCGCCGCCGAAGAGCCCCGCGGCGCCGGTCACGCGCGACACCACCTCGCGCCGGGCGCGCACCGCTCGGTCCGCGCCGAAGAACACCTGGAACCGCGACCCGGGCGCCACCGCGGGGACCTCCGAGGGGCCCACGTAGTCGCCGCCCATGTGGATCTCGGCCGCACCCGGCAGCAGCTGCAGGCCCGACGCGTTGACGAGGTCGCCGCGGAGGAACACGGACTCCGTCTCGAGCGGCGCGGCCACGTGGACGAAGCGCGCCTCCGGCTCGATGGTCGCGATCCGCGTGCGCTGCGAGCGGTCCGCGTCGCTGGGCACGCTCACCCGCCGGGGCAGGTCGAAGCCGACCGCGATTCCCGACGGCCGCACGGTCGCGTCGCCCTCGTCCGCGCGGAGCTCCCGGAGCTTCGCCGGGCCTCCCGCGATGCCGCCCCTGCGCGGCCGCTCGACGTCGACGAACACCGGCTCGACCTCGCCCGGCTCGGAGTCCCGGTCGGGGCTGGCCGTCGACAGCGAGATCCGGACGTCCCTCCAGTCCTCGCCGGTCCGCTGCGCGATCAGCGCGTCGTACTCCACGGTCGCGCCGCTGCGGTCGCCTGCCGCGCGGATCGCGTAGCGGGGCGACCATCCCGCGGACCGCAGGTGGTAGGTGAGGTCCAGGTCGAGCGAGCACGCCTCCGGGGCGGCCACCTGCACGATGGCCGTGCGCCGCACCCGGTCGGCGGCGCCGCGCTGGGCGATCGCCGCCTCGAGCTCCTCCACCTCGCGCGCCGCCGCCTCCGCGCGGTCCGCGACCTCGCGCTCCTCGCCGAGCAGCTTCCGGCGCTCCTCGTGCGCCCACGCGACCTGCGCGAGCGCGCCGGCCGGGTCGGAGCGCGGGCTGCCCGCGTCGTTGGTGGCGTTGGCGGCGGCCCGGGCGCCGACCTGGTCGATGCGCGCGGCCCGGTGGGCAAGCAGGTCGCGGTCCTGGCCCGCGTGCTCGAGCCGGCGCCTGGCATCCTGCAGCCTGGCGGCGAGCTCGATGCCCTCCTTGCTTCCCGCCCACTCCGTTCCGGGCAGCTCCTCGTAGTCGACGCCGAGGAGCCGCGGCCCGCCCTCCGCCGCACCGTCCGTCGTGCGGACGCGCGCCTGGAGACGGGCGGGGTCGATTCCCGAGGGAAGGTCCTCGATGCGGATCTCCCACAGGCCCTGCCCGAGCTCCCGGTGCAGCGTGCGCGTCACGGAGGCGCCCTGCGGGTAGACGGTCACGTGGTCCACGGACCCGCGTTCCGCCAGGCGCTGCGGCGCGGGAGCCTGGGCGGCGGCGGCGTGCATGGCTGCCGCCGCAAGGGCGGCCGTCGCGGCGAGTCTGGTCGTGGCGTGCACGGGTGACCTCCGGAGGCGGAGGCTACCCGCGCGGCGTTCAGTCGAAGTCCTCGAGCGCGGCCCGGGTGCCCGAGCGCGAGAGCAGCTCCGCCGCGCGAGCGGCGCCGGGGGCGCCGGAGCCCTTCAGCCCGTCGACGAGCCGGCGGGTCTCGTCCCGCTTGCGCAGGTAGCGGAGCGCCAGTCCCGCGATCGCGTCGGGCTCGACGCTCTCGAGGAACGCGACGCCCTCGCGGTAGACGATGCCCGACGCGAGGCGCTTGGCGACCATCCAGTCGAGGTACGCCTGCGGGATGTCCTTCCACAGCCGGTCGCCCGCGGTCTCCTGCAGCTTCTGCGGGATGTGCTCGCGCACGACCTGCCGGGCGAGCTCGCGGTCGGCTGCGCTCCAGCCGTCCATCGACGCGCGGATCGCGTCGGCGGCGTCGTTCATCACCTTCGAGACCTCCGTCGAGAGCTCGCTCAGCGGCGTGTGCGGGTGCCGCCGGCCCTCCGCCATGAGGAGCTCGGCCTCCGACCGCGCGAGCTCGCGCAGCTTGACGAGCACCTGCTCGACGAACTCCGCCTTGATCTCGAGGAACTGCCTCTCCGTGAGGAGCATGCTCGCGCCGATCTCGTAGCTCGAGCAGATCACGCCGCACTTGTTGGCGCTCGAGTCCTTGAAGATGAGCGCGCCGGCCCTGAAGAGCTCCTTGCGCGCGCCGGGCGTGAGGAAGAGGTTCGCGCCCTCGACGATGATCGGGGCCGAGGGCTTGCCGTCCGCGGTGAGGTAGTCGCGCCAGTTGCCGTCGTTGATGGTGGCCGGGCGGCCGCCGCCGGGCACGAACGCGTCCGTCACCAGGCGGTTGTGCAGCGTGTTCCTGAGCTGCGCGCCCTCGGGCTGGTCGACGCCGACCACGCGGCCCCTCGGGCCGAGCCTCGCGCGGTCGAAGCTCGCGATCGGCAGCGCCTCCTTGAAGAGCCGCAGCAGCTCGGCGTGGTCGAGCCCGTCCGGGTCCTCGCCCACGCCGCTTCCGTCGGCGATGCCCACGATGCGGGCGTTCGCGCCGTAGTCGCGGTTCAGGATGCGGATCATGTTGCCCGCCACGTCGCCGTCCGGTCCGCCGGTGATCTTCACCGTGAACGGCCGCTTCCGCGGATCGATCCCGCGCGCGCGCAGCGCGACCTCGAGGAACACGTTCACGCCCTCGCTGGTCACGCCGTATACCTTGTGGTTGATGCCGGCGCCGGGCTTCGAGCTCATGAAGGCGTCGGGCAGCGCGTACTTGCGGACGCGGGCGCGGGCCACGATCCACTCGATGTGCGCGGGCGTGATGTTCTCGTCCGGCCCGA
>JBILFU010000156.1:0-5191 GCA_044351405.1 Phycisphaerales bacterium | reverse complement strand
CACGGCGCTCAACGTGGCGCGCGACCAGGCCGGGAGGTCGCTTGCGGCGCTGAGCTCGGAACAGCCGGTGCTGCTGGTGGCGCTGCGGCACTTCGGCTGCACCTTCTGCCGCGAGACGCTCGCGTCAATCGCCGCCGAGCGCGCGCGGGTGGAGGGCAACGGCGTGCGGATCGCCATCCTGCACCCTGCGTCGGCCGAGGCCGCCGAGGCACCCCTGGCCCGTGCCGGGCTCGCCGACCTGCCCGCGATCGCCGATCCCGACAACGCGATCGGCCGCGCGCTCGGCATCGAGCGCGGGTCCTTCAACGCCTTGCTGGGGCCGCGCAACGTGCTTCGCGCGGTGCCGGCGCTCGCCGCCGGCCACGGGGTGGGCTACCCGGTCGGGGATCCCCTCCGGATGAGCGGCGCCTTCGTGATCCACCGGGGCCGGGTCCTGCACCACCGTCACCATGAGTTCGCGGGGGAACGCGTGGATTTCCGGTCCTTGCTGCAGGCCGCGCGGGCGGGAACGGCCTGTGCGGCCGATGCGCCACTTGCCGCGGACGCAACGCCCGCGCATACTTGAGGGGCTTGCACCCCTCGCGACCCAGCGTCACCCCAGCCATGAGCGGCCCGCGCGGCCCGGTGGCCGCGCTTGCGGCCCTGGCTGCGGTGCTCCTGTCCATCGCGGCGCTCGCCGGTGCGCCCGGCACCGGCCTGGCCGGGCTGGCCGGGCAGCGCGTGGTTGCGCTTGCCGACGATTGCGCAGGGGCGGCGCAGGCCGCGCCCCACTCCGCGGGGGGGAGCCCCCTCGTTGCCGCCGTTGCGGTGCCTGCCGCCTCGCCGCGCGCGGCGCTGGCCGCCCGCGCCGCGCTGATGCTGCGGCACACCTCGCTGCCTCCGCCCGCCCGGGCCTGAGGCACCGCTGCCCCCGGCAGCCCGTTCCCGGCCGCCGGCCGGGCCTTCCAGCACCGACCCATCCGTGCCCTCCGAGCGCCCCGCGCCCGGAAGTGCGCCCATCCCGCTCACCACGGCGCCCGATCGCGCCGATCACAGGAATCACCCCCATGTCCAGCAACCAGCTCCTCAAGGGAATCCCCGTCCTCGACTGGCTCGTCCGCAGCACCCTCGGCACGCAGAACCAGCGGCTCGTGAAGCGCTACCTGAAGCAGGTGGAGCTCGTGAACCGCCGCGAGGAGGAGATGCGCGTCCTGACCGACGCCCAGCTCATGGCGAAGACCGAGGAGTTCCGCGCCCGCATCGCCAAGGGCGAGAAGCCCTTCGACCTGCGCCCGGAGATCTTCGCGGTGGCCCGCGAGGCGATGGACCGCGCGGTGGGCATCCGGAACATCTTCAACCCGGACCTCCCGGCCGACCAGCGCTTCGACCCCGCGCGCCTGCCCGCCGCCGCGCGCGCCCTGTACGACGACGCCGCCGCGCGCATCGCGGCCACCCCGCCCGCCGAGCCGCAGGGCGCCTTCCGGGGCTGCGGCGGCCCCACGCCGAGCTGGATGTTCGTCGACCTCGATCCCGCGCTCTACCAGGCGGTGCGCGAGCTGTACCCGGAGAGCCGCCCGCCCTTCCGCGCCCGGCCGTTCGACGTCCAGATCATCGGCGGCGTCGTGCTCTCCGAGGGGCAGATCGCCGAGATGAAGACCGGCGAGGGCAAGACGATCGTCGCCCCGCTCGCCTGCTACCTCGCGTGCCTGGAGAGGATGCAGGTGCACGTGGTGACCGTCAACGACTACCTCGTGCAGCGCGACCGCGACTGGACGTTCCCCTTCTTCCGCGCGCTCGGGCTCACGGTCGGCGCCATCCACCCCATCCACATGCAGGGCCACGAGGAGAAGCGCGACGCCTACGCCTGCGACGTGGTGTACGGCACCACCAGCGAGTTCGGCTTCGACTACCTGCGCGACAACATGAAGACGCGCGCCGAGGACCAGGTGCAGCGCCGGCGCCAGTTCGCCATCGTGGACGAGGTCGACTCGATCCTCATCGACGAGGCGCGCACGCCACTCATCATCAGCGGCATGGCGCACGCCATCAAGCCCCGCTACGAGCTGGCCGACCGGCTCGCGCGCCACCTTGTGGGCAAGCAGGCAGCGTGGGAGGCCGCCGACGACCAGCTGAAGGCGTGCCAGACGCGCGCCGCGGCGCTCGAGGGCGACATCCGCAACACGCGCGACAAGGCGGCGGTGCCCGCACTGCGCGAGCAGCTCAAGGCCGCGCAGGCCGAGGTCAAGCAGCTCGAGCGCGCCCGCGACCGCCACACCCAGTACTACGAGGTGGAGCTCGACAAGAAGCGCACCACCCTCACGAGCGACGGCATCGCCGAGGCGCAGCGCGAGGCACGCATCGGCAGCTTCTACGTCGGCGACAACGTGGACATGCCGCACCTCCTGGAGCAGGCGGTGCGCGCCCACGTCGTCTACCTGGCCGACCGCGACTACGTGGTCGCCCCGGACGACATGGGCCAGCAGTCGATCGTGATCGTCGACCAGAACACGGGCCGCAAGATGGTCGGCCGGCAGTGGTCGGACGGCCTGCACCAGGCGATCGAGGCGAAGGAGGGCGTCCCCATCAAGGAGGAGACGCAGACGATGGCCTCGATCACCATCCAGAACTTCTTCAAGCTCTACAAGCGGCTCGCCGGCATGACCGGCACCGCCGACACCGAGGCGACCGAGTTCTACGAGATCTACAAGCTCGGCGTGGTCAGCATCCCCACCAACCGCCCGGTTGTGCGCACGGACCGCAACGACCTGGTCCTCATCAACCAGAAGGACAAGTGGGGCGCGATCGTCGATGAGATCAGGAACCTCCACGACGCCGGGCGCCCCGTGCTGGTGGGCACCACCAGCGTCGAGAAGAGCGAGATGCTGAGCCGCATGCTGAAGCAGAAGCACGGCATCCCGCACGAGGTCCTGAACGCCAAGCAGCACGAGCGCGAGGCGGAGATCGTCGCCGGCGCCGGTCGCCTGGGGGCGGTGATGATCGCCACCAACATGGCCGGCCGCGGAACCGACATCAAGCTGGGCGCCTGCGACCCGGCGGCGCTCGTCGAGCACTGGAAGCGCCGGGACCTCTGTCCCAAGGATGCCGACGCGTCCTGGGGCGAGGAGCGCCTCCTCTCCGCGATGCACCGGCACATGGCCAGGCGCTTCCTGCGCCGCGACGGCAAGGCGCTGCCCGCGGCCGAGCTCGACGCGCTGTCCGACGAGGAGGTCCGTGCCGAGCTCCTGCGCCACTGGGCACTGGAGTGCGTGCCCAACGTCTCCGAGCAGGCGGTCGCCAACGCCGACCCGGCCGAGCTCGAGGACATGCTCGACGCCGCGGGCGGCTTCGCGCTGCACCGGCTGCGGCTCCACCCCTCGGTGGAGGAGATGGGCGGGCTGCACATCATCGGCACCGAGCGCCACGAGAGCCGGCGCATCGACAACCAGCTGCGCGGCCGCGCCGGCCGCCAGGGCGACCGGGGCTCGAGCCGCTTCTTCCTGGCCCTCGACGACGACCTGATGAAGATGTTCGCGGGCAAGAAGACGCTGTTCCTGCTCTCCCGCCTGGGCCTGAAGGAGGGCGACCGCATCGAGGCGCCCATGCTCACGCGCGCCGTCGAGAAGGCGCAGCGCAAGGTGGAGGAGCGCAACTTCCAGATCCGCAAGAACATCCTCGAGTACGACGAGCCGATGGAGTTCCAGCGCCGGAAGTTCTACGGCATGCGCCAGCCGGTGCTCGAGCACCGCGGCATCCGCGACACGGTGCTGCGCTACCTCGAGGAGAGCGCGCGCGACGCCGCCCGGCGCCACCTCGGCCCGGACTACGTCGCCAAGGCGATCTCGGAGTGGGTCCGCGAGCGCTACAGCGTCTCCATCGACCCGGAGCGCTTCGTGGGCAAGGACCGCGACAAGGTCCGCAAGGTGATCGACTCCGAGACCCTGGAGGAGGCGTCGATCACCATCGCCAACACCGTCGGCGAGTACATGCCCGACGACACGGACCCGGCCGAGTGGAACGTGGAGGAGCTCCAGGCCTGGGCGCGCGCCAACTTCGGGGCCGAGGTCCCGGAGGAACTCGTGCGCGCGGGCGAGCAGCTCCCGGTGCGGCAGGCCATCGAGGCGGCGGCGGCGGCGAAGTTCCGCGCCATCGACAACTCGCCGGTCGACGCGTTCCTCGTCCGCAACTACGGCGCCGAGGCGCTGGCCCAGTGGGCGGGCGCGCGGCTGGGCATCCCGGTGGATGCCGCGCTCTTCGCCGACTGCAAGACGGCCGAGGAGGCGGGCGAGCGGCTCGCCGCCAAGGCGCGCGAGTACTACCGTGAGCGCGAGCTGCGCTACCCGATCGAGTTCGCGATCGACTCCACGGGCGCGCGGCTCCAGGCCGCGCAGCAGGACCCCGACCCGGAGTCCGGCAAGCGGACGGGCGCCGCGGCGCTCGCCGACTTCTGCGCATGGTCGAAGGCCCGCTACGGCATGCAGTGGACCCCCGAGTCGCTGCCCTCGCAGCAGCCGGCGGAACTGGCGAACCTGCTCCTGGCAGAGGCCCGCAAGGCGGACGACGCCGCGCTCGAGGCCCGGGCGCAGTCGTGCCTGACCGCCGGGAGCGGTGCCGAAGCCGTCGCCGGGTGGTTCGAGCAGGAGTGCGGGGTGCGGCTCACCGAGCTCGAGCGAGAGCGGCTCGCCGAGGACGCGCCGACGTTCGTCCGCGAGCGCCTGCGCAGCTTCATGCGCCAGGAGCTGGAGCAGTTCGAGCGCTGGGTGCTCCTGCAGATCTACGACGAGGCGTGGAAGAACAACCTGCACGCCATGGACCAGCTGCGCGACTCGATCGGCTTCCGCGGCATCGCGCAGAAGGATCCCCGCATCGAGTTCAAGCGCGGCGCGGCCGAGGCCTTCGGCGAGATGCAGGAGCAGGTCCGCGAGCGGGCCGGCGACATCCTCCTGAAGGGCCGCCTTGCGCCGCAGGTCCGGGCGGCGGCCCGGCCGGCGGCGGCCGAGGCGCTGTCCGCCTCCGGCGACCCGCCGCCGACCGCGGAACAGCAGGCCCAGATCGACGCGGCCGACCAGGCGGGAGCCGCAGAGCCCGTGAAGAAGGAGCTCTCGGCCCAGGCCATGAAGGTCGTCGGCCGCAACGAGCCCTGTCCGTGCGGCAGCGGCAAGAAGTACAAGGCCTGCCACGGGGCGACGGCCACGGCCTGAACCGGCCCGGTCCG
>JBILFU010000155.1:0-5203 GCA_044351405.1 Phycisphaerales bacterium | reverse complement strand
GCGGGGCAGGGCGCTCGCGCGCAGGACGGGCAGCAGGTCCGCGACCGCGCGCCGGCAGTGCACGACCACCGGCTTCGCCAGCCCCTCGGCCGTCCAGCGCTCGATGTGCGCGAGCTGCTCCTCGAGCACGCGCCGCTGCAGGTCCTGCGGCGGATCGGCGTAGTGGCGGTCCAGGCCGAGCTCGCCCCACGCGACGCACTTCGGGTGCGCGGCCACGCGGCGCAGCGCGTCCCAGTCGATCGGGTCGGCCGAGTGCAGCGGGTGGATGCCCGCGGTGCACCACACGTCGGCGTGGCGCTCGACGAGCGCCAGCCCCGCGACAGCGTCGGCCGAGGTCGTCGAGATGGTGATGAACCCGCCCGCGCCCACGGCGCGCGACTCCGCCAGCACCGTGTCGAGCCGTTCGCGCAGCCCGTCGCCGAGGAGGTGGCAGTGGGTGTCGATCACGGTGTCGGCCTGGCGTCAGGCGTGGACGGCGTCGAACTGGAGCAGCACGTGGACCAGTTCGTCCGCCGAGGGGACCGACCGCAGCCGTTCCAGCGCCCGGAGGTCGGTTGCGATCCTCGCCAATCGGCCCAGCACGCGAATGTGGGTGTTCGGATCGCCGGGGCCGCCAAAGAGACCAATAATAATATCGCTGGGACGCTCTCCAGTGGCCATCTGCACGCCGAAGGGCACGAACATCGGTACGACCAGCGTCCGAGGGATCTCGGGCAAGATCGTGTGGGGCAGGGCGATTCCCTCGGGAAGCACCGTCGGCAGCAATCGCTCCCGGCGCCGGAGGCCGTCGTGAAGCACCTGCGCCGGCACGCCAAGCTCCCGGGATGCAGCCCGCGCAAGGGCCCCGAGCGCCTCGTCTGCGTCCTTCACCGTCGGATCCAGGACGGCGACTCCGCGGGCGATCACCTGGGAAAGGTCCACGGATGCAGCCTATCCGGGCCCCACCGTCGGGCGTCCCCGTTCTTGACCACCCCTCCGCGGCTCCTCTACCATTGGGGGCGGACTTCGTGAAAAATTGCACGAAGTCGTTCGGCGTTGCCGAATGCCGCCTGCACGGATCCCCACCGATGAGCCGATTCCTGTTTCCCCGCTGGACGAACGCGCTGCTCCCCTTCGCCATGGTGGTCGGCGCGGTCGCACCGCTCTACGTCGTGCTGCTGGTCGCCTACGGGTTCAGCCCGAAGACCCTCGACGGGCAGTACCAGCCCGAGCAGCCGGTGCCCTTCAGCCACGCGCTGCACGCCGGCAAGCTGGGCCTCGACTGCCGCTACTGCCACAACACGGTCGAGAAGGCCGCGCACGCCGCCGTGCCGCCGACGCAGACCTGCATGAACTGCCACACGCAGATCCACCGCGAGAGCCCGAACCTCGCGAAGGTCCGCGACAGCTACGAGACGGGCATGCCCATCGAGTGGATCAAGGTGCACAAGCTGGGCGACTACGCCTACTTCAACCATGCCGCGCACGTGAACCGCGGCGTCAGCTGCGTCGAGTGCCACGGCCGCGTCGACCAGATGGAGGTCGTCCACCGCGCGCAGCCGCTCTCCATGGGCTGGTGCCTCAACTGCCACCGCGACCCGGTGAACCACGTGCGGCCCCCGGAGAACGTCTTCGAGATCTGGAAGCCCACCACCGAGACCTGGTCCACGGACGAGCGCCTCGAGCTGATCAAGAAGTACGACATCCACCCGAACGAGTACTGCTCCACCTGCCACCGCTGAGCGGACGCCGGACGCAGCCCACGAACACGCCACGGAAACGGAACGAACAGACATGCACGACGGTTGCAACCACGGTTCCACCGAGCACGCAAGCGCGGCCGACCTCCAGCCCGGGAGCGGCCCCGCGCGCCGCTCCGCGTACTGGCGCTCGGTCGAGCAGCTCTCGCAGACGCCCGAGTTCCAGGCGTACATGCACCGGGAGTTCCAGCCCGGCGCCGGCGAGGCCACCGACGACGACCGCCGCACCTTCGTGAAGGTGATGGGCGCGTCCTTCGCGCTCGCCGGCCTCGCGGCCGCCGGCTGCCGCCGCTTCCCCGAGGCGAAGTTCGCCGAGTACGCGTCGCGCCCCGCGAACCGCTCGCCCGGCATCCCCGTCACCTACGCGACCAGCTTCGAGGTGGCCGGCCACGGCTACGGCGTGCTCGCCACCAGCTTCGACGGCCGCCCGATCAAGCTCGACGGCAACCCGCTGCACCCGTCCGCGCCGCTCGCGGGCGGTGCGTGCGCGATCGACCCCGACCAGCTCGCCAAGGCCGGCGCACCGCAGGTCGGCCCCTCGAACGCGATGCTGCAGGCGCGCGTCCTGGAGCTCTACGACCCCGAGCGCAGCCGCATCGCGCTCGAGAGCGGCAAGGAGTCGACCGCCGTCGCGTTCGAGGCGTTCCTGAACGCCCGCCGCGCCGAGTGGCAGAAGGACGGCGGCGCAGGCCTGGTCGTCCTCGCCGAGCCGACGAACTCGCCATCGATGCTCGCCGCCCGCGAGCGCCTGATGAAGGCGTTCCCGAAGGCCACCTGGGCGTCGTGGTGCGCCGTGAACGACGACAACGCCCGCGAGGGCACCGCGATGGCGTGGGGGTCGCCGCGCCGCGCGCACCCGCGCTTCGACCAGGCGGAGGTGATCCTGAGCCTCGACTGCGACTTCCTGCACGAGTGCGCCAACTCGGTCGCCAACTCGCGCGCGTGGGCCGCGGGCCGCACGCTCGTGAAGCGCGAGGGCGGCAGGCTCGTCGCCAAGGACGCGAAGTCCGCCGCGATGAGCCGCGTCTACCAGGTGGAGGGCCTGCTGACGCTCACCGGCATGAACGCCGACCAGCGCGTGGCGATGAAGCCGTCGCAGGTCGCGCCGTTCGCGGCCGCGATCGCCGACCGGCTCGGCGTCGAGGGCGCGCGCCAGATGGCACAGCTCGCTCCGAAGCTCGGCGAGCACGACCAGGAGGTCGTCGACGCGCTCGTCGAGGACCTGAAGAAGGCGGGCCGCAAGGCGCTCGTCGTGGCCGGCCCGCGCCAGCCCGCGATCACCCACGCCGTGGCCGCCGCGATCAACGCGAAGCTCGGCGCCTACGGCAGCACCGTCGAGACCTCCGCGCTCGAGGGCGAGACCTGCGCCGCGGGCATCGCGAAGGTCGTGACCGCGCTCAACGCGGGCACGGTCGACACGCTGGTCGTCATGGGCGCCAACCCCGCCTGCGACGCGCCCGCCGACCTCGGCTTCGAGGCCGCCATGGCGAAGGCGCGCCATGCCGTGCACCTCGCCTACCGCGTCGACGAGACGTCGCGCGCGAAGGGCTGCACGTGGCACCTGCCGATGACGCACTTCCTGGAGAGCTGGGGCGACACGCGCGCCGCCGACGGCACGATCGCGCTCACCCAGCCGCTCATGGCCCCGAACCTCGACCCGGCCGAGGGCGGCCGCAGCGCGCTCGAGCTGTGCGCGGCGCTCGCGGGCGACGAGGTGCGCTCGGGCATGGAGCTCGTCAGGCGCACGCACATGGCGCGCACCGGCAGGTCCGGCGCCGACTTCGAGCGCGCGTTCCGCACGGACCTCGACCGCGGCACCTGCGAGGGCACGGCGCGCGCCCGCGAGGGCACGCCCGCCCCGAACCTCGCCGCCAAGGCGATGGCCGGCTGGATGGACGGCCAGAAGGCATCCGAGGGCATGGACCTCGCGTTCTTCTCCGACGGCAAGGTGTTCGACGGACGCCTCGGCAACGTCGGCTGGCTGCAGGAGCTGCCCGACCCGGTCACCAAGATCACGTGGGACAACGCGCTCCTGATGTCGGCCGGCACCGCCGCGAAGATCGGCGTGAAGTCGGGCGACATGGTGGACGTGACCGCGGGCACCGGATCCTCGAGCGCCGCCGCGTGGGTCGTGCCCGGCATGGCCGACGACGTGCTCGGCCTCGCCGTCGGCTACGGCCGCGGCGCCGCCGCGGGCACGATCGCCGCGGGCGCCGGCTTCGCCGCCGCGCCGCTGCGCACCGCCGCCGCCTTCACGCTGGCCACCGGCGTCAAGGCCGCGAAGGGCACGGGCTCCTACGCGTTCGCGCACACGCAGGACCACGGCACCGCCGACGCGGTGGTCGCCGACATCCCGATGGGGAGCATCCAGGAGCGCCTGCCGACCCTGGTGCGCGAGGCATCGCTTGCCCACTACCGCGAGCACGAGGACTTCGCCAGGCACGCGACCCACGTCGCGCACCGCCTCTCCATGTGGGAGGAGACGAACCTCGACGGCGCGAGGCACCGCTGGGCGATGACGATTGACCTCTCCGCGTGCACCGGCTGCAGCGCGTGCGTCGTCGCGTGCCAGGCGGAGAACAACATCCCGATCGTCGGCAAGGACCAGGTGGCCCGCGGCCGCGAGATGCACTGGATCCGCATCGACCGCTACTTCAAGGGCGGCGACGCGGCGAGGCCCGACGCGTACCGCGTCCAGCCCGTCACGTGCGTCCAGTGCGAGAACGCGCCCTGCGAGCAGGTCTGCCCGGTGGCCGCCACCGTGCACGACAAGGACGGCCTGAACAACATGGTCTACAACCGCTGCATCGGCACCCGCTACTGCAGCAACAACTGCCCGTACAAGGTGCGGCGCTTCAACTTCTTCGACTACCAGCGCCGCGACCCCGTCCGCGAGGGCGAGTTCCTGATGACGAAGCCCGAGTACTACGTGAAGGACGGCCCGAACGACTGGGGCAAGATGCAGTTCAACCCCGAGGTCACCGTGCGCATGCGCGGCGTGATGGAGAAGTGCTCCTTCTGCACGCAGCGCATCCAGGCGGCGAAGATCGCCTCGAAGAACGCCTGGGTCCGCGCCGGCGGCAGCGAGGGCAGCGCGCCCCGCGGCATCGCCGACGGCACGGTGCAGACCGCCTGCCAGCAGGCGTGCCCCACCGGCGCGATCGCCTTCGGCGACCTGACGGTCGAGGGCAGCGACGTGCTCGCCCTGCAGCGCACCAAGCGCAGCTACGACCTCCTCGAGGAGCTCAACACCAAGCCGCGGCTCAAGTACCTCGCGCGCGTCGACAACCCGGCCATCGACCACGGCGCGCACGACCACGGCCACGACCACGGCCATGACCACGGCCACGACCACGGCGGCCACGCCGCCGCGCAGGCCGCGAAGGGAGGCAAGGCGTGAGCACGATCCCCGCACCCGACCACGGACGCCCCATGCACGGCTGGACCGAGATCGACAACACCGC
>JBILFU010000154.1:0-5225 GCA_044351405.1 Phycisphaerales bacterium | reverse complement strand
CCGCCCGGCGAGCTGCCGCAACGGCAGGCGTTGACCAGCTCGTTCAGGTCGCAGAACGAGTCGTAGCCCGGGATGAACCCGCCGAAGCAGCCGCCGACGATGCCGCCGACGCGCGAGAGCGGGTTGTCGGAGCTCGCCACCGAGTAGCTCGAGGTGAAGCACTCGTACACCGCGACCGCCTCGCCGACGCCGATGGCGTCGAGGAGCGCGTTGCCGATCGCGGAGGCGCCCTGGCTGGCGAGCGCCGAGAGGCATGCCGGCGGCGGGCATGGGTTGCAGCCCTGCTGCGTGATGACCACCGGCGGGCCGCTGACGCCGCCCGGGCCGTCGCCGCCGAAGCCGCCGCCGCCGCCGCCGCCGCCGCCGCCGAAGATCGGCGGGGTGACGCCGCCACCGCCGCCGCCGGGGGAGCCCGGGCAGGCCCGGACCACCATGCCGACCTCGAGGGCGAAGTCGCGGAGGCCGTCGCAGTCGAGCTGCCAGTTGCCGCGCAGGCTCGGCGGGACGCAGTCGTCGGCCGAGCCGCCGAGCGCGCTGCCGCTGCCGCCGAAGCCGCGGTCGATCATGAGGACCGGGACCTCGATCTCCTGGCCGGCACCGATGTCGCCCAGGCTCTCGACGAGCGGCATCACCTCGTACCGCGGGCTCGTGCCGAAGGTCCAGCGGAAGCCGCGGGCCGCGATGAGCCCGCCGCGGTTCGACACCTTGACGTTCGCCACCTTGGTCGGCGCCGTCATGGACGCGAAGTCGAGCACCGGCTGGTCGCCGGGCTGCGAGGGATCGCAGTCGATGGTGATGACCGGCACGGGCACGTTGGTCTGGAAGGTGAGCGAGACCGTGATCACGTACTCGTCCGTGAAAGGCACCTGCACCACCGACCACTGCACGGTGACCAGCTGGCGCGGCATGAAGGCGAGGATCTCGTTGGCGCCGGGGCGCAGGTCGATGTCCGTGACGAACGTGCCGTGCTCGGGCGCGGTCACGCGCACCGAGTGGATCCCCGGCTCGAGCTTGGAGAAGGCGATCTCGCCGATGGAGTCGACCAGGCCGCTCGCGATGAGCGAGTTGTCGTCCTTGCGCCGCACCTCGACGGTGGCTCCCGGGTAGGACGGGCTGCTGCCCTCGGCGAAGTAGTAGCTCGACTCGCTGCGCGCCTGCACGAGGAGCGAGGCGAGCGCGTCGCTGGTCGCCTCGAAGCGGCCGTTCACCGCGACGCCGACCGTCGGGTCGGTCGTGTCGCGCACCACCACGGCGCCCTGCGCGGAGTACGGCCCGAGCGGCAGGTCCGCCGCCGGGGCGAGCCGCAGGTTGACGACGGTCTCCGCGCCCGGGTCGAGCGGCGGGAGCGCGGCCGGGGTGACGAGCTGCAGCCACGGCACGTTGGCGACCGACACCGCGAGCGGGCCGGTGGCGTCGGTGCCCTCGTTGCGGACGCGCACCGGGACGTAGGTGGCCTCGCCGACCTGCATCTCGACGTCGATCGGGCTGGGCGAAGCCACCAGCGTCGCGACGTTCGGCACCACCAGCGTCTGCGAGAAGGCGACGGTCGTCGATGCCTGCGCGGTGGTCGCGGTGGCGGTGAGCAGGCTGGGCGCCGACGACTCGGTGGCCGTCACGCGCCAGCGGACGGTGCGCGACTCGAGCGGCCCGAGGATCTCGCCGCCCGCATCGAGCAGCTCGAACCGCGTGCCGGGGTCGGAGGCGACCAGCTGCACGTCGAGGCCGGTCGCCGGCTGGTCGGAGAGGTTGCGCACGACGAGCGTTCCCTCGACCGTGCCGCCCTCGGGCAGGCGGACCTGGGCCCGGTCGAACTGCGACGACAGGCCCCACACGGCGACGGAGTCGCGCTGCGCGAGGGAGCCGCCCGAGACCCCGGCCGCGTAGCGGTAGATGCCGCCCGTGCCGGGCAGCGTGGGTGCGCTCACCTTGAAGGTGCCGGATCCGCCCGAGACCGCGCTCGCGTCCACCTGGAACCCGCGGATCGTGGTGCGCACCGCGACCCGCACGCCGGCCGCCGGGTCGTCGGTTCCCGCCACGGTGGCGCGGCCCGCAAGCTGGATGACGTCGCCGATCTGCGCCTCCTCGACGTCCGCCTGCAGGGCAACGGTCACGCCGGTCACGCCGAGGACGCCCGCGGCCATGCGCACGTTGTCGTTCTCGCCGCCGGGTCCGGCCTCTGCGAGGCTGCGCTGGCCGTCGGCCGCCACGAACACGCGGTAGCTGCCGGGGGCCGCGGGCACCGGGAAGGTCACCGTTCGCGAGTAGGTCGCGTGCGGCGCGAGCGGCGCGGATCCCTCGGCGTTGCCGACCACCGGATCGTCCTGGCCGAGGACGTCGTTGGCGGAGAGGCGGACGCTGTCGATCCATCCGCCCTCCGCGGGGACGTCGCTGTCGTTGAGCACGGTGAAGGTGACCTGCGCGGAGCCGCCCGCGAGCGCGGCGGACGGCACGGACGCGGCGATGACCACCAGGTTGGGGCGCGGCGGCGCGGAGACCGCGGTGGCGGCCGCCGCGGCGCGCGAGTTGTTCGCTTCGTCCAGTTCCTTCACCGTGCCGGCGGCGTCGGCCGCCACCACGGCGAACAGGTCGCCCTCGAGGTCGGCAGGGACGTTGAACGTGGCGGTGCGCGTGACGGAGGCGCCCGCCGCGAGCGGCACGACGACCGCCTCGGAGTCGACCAGGCGGCCGGAGTCGGGCGCGCCGCTCGTCGACAGGCGCACGGTCTCGCTCCAGAAGCCCTGCGCCGGCGCGTTGCCCTGGTTCTGCACGGTGTAGGTCACGGACATCGGTGACCCGCCCACGGCCGACGCCGGCGCGGAGACGGAGGTCACCACCAGGTCCGGGCGACGCACCGCGATCGCGGCAGACACGGAGCAGTTGGCCTCCGACGCCTCGACGATCACGTCGCGGCTGTCGGCGCAGACCTTGAGCGCGACCGAGTTCGAGACGGGAACCGGCACGGTGACCGAGCGCACCAGCGTCGACGTGGCGCCGGGCGCCAGGTTCAGCGTCACCGCGAAGTCCTGGAGCAGCACCTCGGAGCCGCCGTCCACCAGGGCGAGCGAGGTGAAGCAGCTCGCCGCGAGCGGCTCGGCGCCGGCGTTGCGGAACTCGAGCGTCACGTCGAACGGCACGCCGGGCGCGATGTCCGCGGGCAGCGTCACGACCGATGCCTGGAGGTCCGGGAGCGGCGGGCGGGCGATGCTGAACGGTCCCGCCACGGCCGTGTTGTTGGCATCGCTCGGCTCCGTCACGTTGGCGTTGGCGTCGGTCCGGACGAAGATCCAGTACTGCCCCGCGGGCAGCGCGTTGGTCACCGGCAGCGTGGGCGTCGCGGACCGCGCGAGCGCCGCGCCCGGCTCGACCGTGGCCCCGGCCGACGGGACCAGCGCGATCGGCAGGTCGGTGCCGTCCGCGACGGCGTCCGAGGAGATCAGCACGATGTCGGAGAACGCAGCCGTCGCGGCAGCGACGCCGATGTTCCGAACCGACCAGTCGAGCTGCAAGGGCTGTCCGAAGGTCAGCGCACCGGAGCCGACGGACAGTCCCTCGACGACGAGGTCCGGCGCGGCGATCGGCTCGAGCTCGAACGGCCCGAACGTCGCCACGTCGTTGGCGCCGTCGGACTGCGGGAACGCGGCGTTGATGCCGGTTCGCACGATGAGGTGCCGCGTGCCGCCCACGTAGGCCTCGGGCAGCGCCACCGCCGCGGCGCGGTCGTACGAGCCGCCCGCGGGCACGGTGGCGGCGATCGGCTGCTGCCGCAGCAGCACGTCGTCCGCGGAGAGCGCGGCGTCGACGGACAGGTAGAGGGCGTCGCTCCAGCCGCCGCTGGTCGCGGCCTCGCCCGCGTTGTTCACGCGCCAGCTGATCTGCACGGTCTGGCCCGCCTGCCAGGAGGCCGGCGTACCGGTGACGGTCGGCACCAGGTCGGGCCGCGGCGCCGGCGAGATGGCGGTGGGCGCGGCGGACACCGCGCTGTTGTTGGAGTCGCCCGAGCCCTCCTCGACGCCGTCGCCGCCGTCGGCGACGACGATGACGTAGGCGGACGCCGGGCCGGCCGGCGCGGCGAAGGTGACCGCCCCGCTCCACGTGCCGCCCGCGACGACGCTCGTTCCCTGGAACCGGGTGGCGGCAAGCAGGTCCGCGCCGTCGAGGACCGCATCGGCCGACAGGTAGACACGGTCGGTCCAGCCGCCGGGCGCCGTCGCGGTGCCCGCGTTCGAACCGGTCCAGGAGACCGCGAGGGGCTGTCCCTCGACCACGGAGGCCGGCGCGACGACGGCGGTCACCGTCAGGTCCGGCAGCGCGGGATCGACGACGTCCGTCGCCGCCGGCGCGATGAACGCGTTGTTGGCCTCGGCGGCGGGCACCTCCTCGTCGATCGCGTTGTCCGCGTCGACGCGCACCACGAAGCGGCGCGCGCCGACCTGCGCCAGCGGGACCACGATGCTCGCCGAGCGTGCCTGCTCCTCGCCGGCCGCCAGCGGGCCGATGCGCCAGAAGCTCGCGATCTCGACGTCCCCGCCCACGGCGTCGTCGGCCGAGAGCAGGACGGTCTCGCGCCACAGGCCGCCCGCGGGGATGCCCACCGGCCCGTCGTTTCGGACCACGTAGCCGAAGGCGACCGACTGCGTCGCGGTGGCCTGCGCGGGCGCGGACACCGAGGCGACCACCAGGTCCGGCGCGGGCCTGTACTGGACGTCCACCGGGCCGAACAGCGCGGAGCGGTTGTTCTCCTCGGACTGGTGCTCGAACACCTGGCCGTAGACGTCGGTCTCCACGTACAACCAGCGCAGCCCGGCGGGCTCGTGGATCGTCACCTCGCGGGACATGACGCGCGACTCGCCCGGCGCGAGCGGCCCGGTCGAGGCAACCTCGAGGATCACGGGATCGCCGCCCACCGAGGAATCGGCCGAGGAACGAACGCGGTCGTACCACGCGGTCGCGGGGTCCTCGCCTGCGTTGGTGACGGTCCAGGTGACGGTGGCGGGCTCGCCGAGGTACGCGGGCGTCGACAGGGAGACGCCGCTCACCACCAGGTCCGCGGCCGTGACGGGCCCGACCTCGAGGGCGCCGACGTCGAGCACGTTGTCCGCATCGCTCGTCTCGTAGCGCGTGCCATCCGGATCGACGGCCACGAGCAGGCGGTAGGAGCCGGTCGCCACGGACGCGGGCACCGCCACCGAGAGGGACGCGGCCAGCGACGCCTTGGCCGCGAGCGG
>JBILFU010000153.1:0-5278 GCA_044351405.1 Phycisphaerales bacterium | reverse complement strand
AGTGAGGTGCACGCGCCGGCGGGAGCCGCTCGCGCCGGCCCGGCCGTCAGGGCGAGGTGCCGCGCGGCGGCTGCCACGCGATCCGGTCGAAGCCCGCGTCCCGGCAGGCCTGCAGCGCGGCGGCCGCGTCGCGGACGGGGACGTCGTCCGCCACGCGCACCACCACCCCGGGTTCCTTGGGCAGCCCGCGCAGCGCCTCCGCGAGCGACGCGAGCCCCGCGGGCGGGCGCGCGCCCAGCGTGAACGCGGCGCGGCCGTCCCGGACCGTCACCTCGACCACCTGCGGCGCGAATCCCGACGCGTCGGCCGCCCCGCCCGGCGCCGCGATGCGCGACGCCAGCTCGCGCTCCTCGCTCTCCAGGCTGCCCGCCAGCAGGAAGTACATGAGGAGGAAGAGGATCACGTCGATCAGCGCGATCAGCGGCAGCCGCATCTCCGCGAGCTCCAGGAGCCCGCCGCGCCGGGGTGCCGCCATCCGCATCAGCGTCCCTCCGGCGCGACCGCGAGCGACCAGTTGTCCACCTTGGCCTCGGCGAGCCGCGCGGCAAGCCGGTTGAGCGCCGCGGAAGACCCCGAGCGGTCCGCGCGCACGACGATCCCGCTGTGGCGGACGTCGGTGCCGCCCTGCGCCCGCGAGATCCGCCGCGGCAGCTCCTCGAGCGGCACCGGCTCGCCCATGATCGAGCAGCCGCCGTCCCGGTCGAGGTCGATCACCAGCTGCGCCGCGGCGGACTCGCTGGCGCGGGCATCGCCGGGCTCCCGGGGCAGGTCGACCGGCCGCAGCTCGCTGGTGGCGAACTGCGAGCTCAGCATGAAGAAGATGATGAGGAGCAGGATGACGTCGATCATCGGCGTCAGGTCGAACGAGGCGTCGGATGCGTCGCCGCCGCCCGCCATCACTGCACCTGCGCCCCCGCGGGCCGCTGCGGCGCGGGCGCGGCCGGGCGCGCCGGCGCGCCGCGGCGCGCGAGTCCCGCGGCCATGTCCTCGGCAAGGCGCTCGAGCACCTCGTCCGCCACGTCGGACGCCAGCCGCTCGATGCGCTGGCGGAACAGCGCGAACGCCACGGTGCAGGGCACCGCGACCACGAGCCCCTGCGCGGTGTTCACGAGCGCGAGCGACATGAACCTGGCGAGCTCCGTGGAGCGGGCCGATCCCTGCAGCGAGCCGATCGCGTTGAAGGCGCCGATCATGCCGATCACCGTCCCGAGGAGCCCCAGCATGGGGCCGACCGCCGCGAGCACGCCCAGCCCGTTGTTCAGCCGCTGCAGGCGCGCGGTGGCCGACTGCCCGGCCTCCTCGACCGCCGCGCGCGCCTCGAACGCGCCCATCGGGCTGGCCGCGCAGCGCTTGATCGCGGCGAGCATCGTGCCGGAGAGGAACGACTGCCCGCCGTCGCGTTCGCAGGCCTCGACGGCGGCCGAAAGGTCCCCGGCGCGCAGCCGCTGCGAGAGCTCGTCCGCGAGGCCCGGCGGCACGAGGGCACCGCGCCGCAGCGCAAGCAGGTTTCGCCCGATCAGCGCGACCGCGAGCACCGACAGCGCCAGCAGCACGTAGCCGAGGGCGCCGCCTGCCTTCACGTACTCGAGCAGGCTCATCGATCCGCCCTCCTGCGCGAGGAGGACGGTCGCGGTCAGCGTTGCGGCGGTGGGCTGCATCGGCGGTCAGCGTAGCCTGACCCGCCGCGCGCCCGCGCCGTCAGGGACAGGCGCCCCAGGCCGAAAGCAGCAGGCCGAGGTCCGCGCCGTCGGTGATGCCGTCGCCGTTGAGGTCGCTCGTGACGGGGCTGCCCCAGCCGCCGAGCAGCACGCCGAGGTCTCCGCCGTCCACGACGCCGTTGCCGGTGAAGTCGGCCTGGCACACGTTGCAGGCGATGTCCAGGCTGCCGCTTCCGCCGGCGGTGCCGGCGGTGCCCAGCCGGACGTACCACGTGCTGCCGGCGGTGACGGCCCAGCGCACGGTGGCGGCGCCCGAGGCGCAGGCGCCGTCGGTGTCGCTGCAGGCCGAGACCGCCGCGCCGAAGGCCGGGCAGGACGAGGCGGGATAGACCGCCAGGCGGGTGTCGAGCGCGGAGCCGCACGTCGTGGCCGAGGCGTTGCCGGTGCAGGCCGCGGTGAAGCGGTACCAGAGGTCCTTGTTCATGGCCACGCCGGAGCCCTCGTCGCACGAGGCGGGGATGGCGACCGCCGAGTTGGTGGCGGCGGCGGTGTTGAAGGCGACGGATCCCGCGCCCACGGCCGTGGCGCCCGCGCAGTCGTCGTTGGCCGGTCCGGTCGCCGTTGCGCTGAAGGTGAGCGAGTACTCGTTCCGCGTGTCGCTCGCGAGGTAGACGCGCATCAGCACCGTCGAGGACGGGCCGGGGTTGACGTAGGTGAAGCTCTCGTTGCTCGTGTTGGCGTTGCGGTCGAGCGCCACCGGGCCCCCGCAGGAGTTGAAGAGCTGGACGTCCACGTCGCCGTTGGCGTGCGTGAAGGTCATGTTCACCGTGAGCGTCGCGCCGACGCCGACGGGAAGCGCGTACCAGTCCTCGTCCACGCGCTTGACGGTGAGGCCGGAGAAGGTGCCCGCGGCGAGCGCCCTGGCCGTGGCGCAGCCGTCGTTCGGCTCCTGCGCGTCGTCGGTGCCGGCGGCGAGCGAGGCGGCGAAGCCGGTGGACGAGGTGTTCACCGCGATGTCCCAGCGGCCGTAGCCGTCGTCGTCCTGCGGCGTGGCGCAGAAGCTGGCGCCGCACGTCAGCACGCCGTAGAGCTTCTTGTCCACGTCCCGGTAGACGGCGCTTCCCGAGCTGCCGCCCTCGGTGACGCCGATCGTCGTGACGCCGTACTGCGTGGCGGAGTTCCAGGAGAGCGAGGACCAGTTGGTCGCCGGCGTGCCGCAGCCGTACGAGCCCGCGTTCTTGGTCCCGAAGGAGATGCGCTGGTAGCTGCCGTCCGGGTGGTGCAGGCAGGTCGAGCCGGTGCCCGTGCCCGTCGTGGCCGAGGTCCAGCCGACCCAGAACACGTTCGCCGGCAGCGTCGGACGGATCATGAGGAGGGTGCAGTCGCTGGCCGCGTAGGTGCGGACCAGGTCGCCTCCGGTGACGCTGCTGCCGCCCGCGGCCGTGGCGGACTGCGCGCAGGTGTTGCGCCGGTAGAAGAAGTTGAACTGGCAGCTGTTGGCCTCGCTCTGCGTGGAGATGCAGTGGTTGGCCGTCGAGACGTAGGGCGTCTCGTCGGCCGCCGTGGTCGCGGTGAGCTGGCCGGAGCAGAGGAACCCGCCGAAGATGAGCCGCACCGTCGCCTGCGACTCGTTGGACCACGTCGGGAAGCAGATCGGGTCGAGGTGGCACGTGCCGACCGCGGCGCTTCCCTCCGCCACGCCGAAGATGTCGCGGTAGCCGTGGTAGTACTCGAGCCCCGTGAACGGGAGCGCCTTGACGCGCACGCCGGCGGGCACGAACCACTCGACGAGCGTGCGGTTGGTCGCGAGCGCCATGCCCCACGCCGTGCCGTCGCCGAACTCGCCGGTGCCCTCGATGGGCCCGACCACGGAGTCGGGCTGCCCCGGGTTGGAGAGGCGGATCTCCTGACCCGCGGGCAGGTTGATGCCCGTCAGGTGCAGGCGCGCCGTGTACGCGTTGTTCGCCAGGACCTCCAGGCGCCAGACGCGCCCGCCCGCGACGTCGATCCACTGTCCCATGGAGATGTCCGCCGCCACCGGCACGGGCACGGCGAACCGCAGCGCCTTCGGGCCGCCGCGGTCGAGCTCGTCCTCGGCCACGAACGCCTCGAGGTCCTGGTCGGGCAGGACCACCGCGGGCGCCGGGACGATGTCGAAGCCGGAGATCTCCGAGAGCGTCGGAGTGGACGGCACCTGCGGCACGCGACCGCCGAGCGGGGCGTGGCCCACTGCGTCGGCGAGGGCGAGCGGAGCGATCATGGCGGTGAGCGAGGCGACGAGGGTGCGCATGTCTCTGTGCTCCGTTTGGGCGATAGGGCCGCAGGCGACAGCCTGCGCCGAACGCTCGCGCGAGAGCAAGGCTATTCCGCGTCCATGACGAGGCAAGGCGCTGCGGCCGATAAGCGGCCGGAAATCCTCGGCGCCGCGCGCCGCACCGGCGTTCAGCCGCCGCGATCCCTCATCGCGCGCTCGATGCGCGCCGTCACGTGGCGGACGGCGAAGGCGCCTGCCGCCACGCCGACGGCCAGCATCAGCGCAGCCCCGAGCACCACGTACCTGACGATCTCGCGCGCGGCGCTCAGGGTCGAGACCTCCTTGCCCAGGTCCTGCACCGACGTCGTCAGCGCGCGCACTTCGGCGCCCACCGACTCCAGCCGGTTTCCCGTGTTCTGCATGCGCTCGGAGATGGCCCCCAGGTTGCCGGCCAGCCGGAGGAACTCGGGGTTGGCCAGCACGCTGTCCGCGAGCGCCTGCGCCTCCCACCCCGCCTGCGTGGGCAGCCGGCTCGCGAGCCACACCATCTGCCTGCCCACCAGGCGCGCCTGCTCCAGCTGCGCGACCGCGTCCTCCACGGGGCTCAGCATGTCGCGCGGCGCGCGCTCGATCACCGCCATCCGCGAGCCGCTGAAGTCCTCCAGGTCCTCGATGCGGAACAGGCCCGCCTGCAGGATGTCGGGGTGCGACTCCATGTACCTGGCGATGACGCCGTCGAGCTGCGCACGCTGCTCGTCGCTGATCAGCTTCCCGCGCGCAATGATCGTGTCCAGGCGGTGCCGCACCTCGCCGTAGGTCGACTCGCAGTCGCAGTGAAGGTCCGGCCGCAGGCGGTTGCGGTTCGTGCACGCGATGTCCGCCAGCCGCACCCACACGTAGAGGTCGACGAGCGCGCCGTAGGGGTCAGCTCCGAGCGCCAGCGAGCGGATGTTCGAGGTTGCCCCGTTGCGGAACTGCTCGCGCAGCGCGACGAGCTCGCGCGGCTGCCCGCTGACGTAGGCGGCGATCACCTCGTTCTGGAAGACGGTGTGCGCCACGTCCGCCACGTCGAGCAGCTTGCTGCCGAGCTCGACGCGACCGCGCGTCTGCGAATCCCGGGCCTCCTGCGGCGCGCCGCAGGCAGGAAGGAGGGCAAGGAGCGCCGCGGCGGCGGCGGCCGTGGCGGTGGAGCGAAGCGAGCGGCGGCGGGTCATGCGGCGGGAGAGCGTAACGCGCGGCGGGTCAGTCGGGGCCTGCCCGGTCCGCCGGGTTCCCGAGGCCGGAGCGGCGCAGGATCTCCCCGGCGTCGGGACCCGCGTCCGGCCGCCGCAACTCGTCCACGGACGCGTACGCGTGCCGGAACGAG
>JBILFU010000152.1:0-5291 GCA_044351405.1 Phycisphaerales bacterium | reverse complement strand
CCGGCTGCGGAACTCGCGTTGTGAGGCCACCGCGGCCCGCCAAGGCTCCGAACGCCGCGCGTGCGGAGCCCTCCCGGGGGGATGGGGGCCTCACAAAGCGAGTTCCGCAGCCGGGTACGAAAGCCCTCGCGACCACTCAAGTCGCCTCCCGGCGAGGACTGTCTGAGCGACTGAGGCCCCCATCCCCCCGAGAGGGCGTCCACGCCGCTCGCCAAAAATAACGACCCCGCTCGGGGAGGCATCCAACCGAGACGGGGCCGATCCAGGGCTTGTCGGGCCCGCACGCCTTGGGCCCTTGTGCAAGGGGCCCACACCGCTCGGGCCCGTGTTCCAGGGGCCCTCACTTCACGGGCCCGTGTTCCGTCGCGCGCGGGGCCGAGACCGATGCCGGTCCCGCGCGTGCGACGCCCGTCCCTTTCCGTCCGAGCGTCGCGTGTTCCGTTCGTCCCCGGCGCATCCCTCCATGCGCCGGAGACACCGAGATGGTCGAATCCAGCCTGCGGGCCGCAAGCAATTCGGGCAGGAATTTCGCGGGCCACCTCGGCTGCCCCCGATAAGGAAGCCCCTCGCGCTAGCCTGTGGAGGCCCGGTTCCGTCTGTGCGGGCTGCCCCCTCCCAGAAGCGATGAAGCGCCACCTCGCCGTCTACACCGGAAGCTTCGACCCGATCACGCTCGGGCACCTCGACGTGCTCGCGCGCACCCGCGGCATGTTCGACGAGGTGGTGCTGGCCATCGGCCACAACCCGAGCAAGCCGGCGCTCTTCAGCTTCGAGGAGCGCCTGGGGCTCGCCCGCGACTGCGTGGCGGACCTGGTGGCGGCGGAGCCGGGCGGCGCGCCGGTGCGGGTGGAGACGTACTCGGGCCTGACGGTGGACTTCGCGCGCTCCGTGGGTGCCGCGGCCATCGTGCGCGGCATCCGCAACGTCAGCGACCTGGCGAGCGAGTGCCAGCTGGCGATCACCAACCGACAGGTGGCCGGCATCGAGACGGTGTTCGTGGTCACCGGCGAGAACTTCGCGTACACGAGCTCGAGCCTCATCAAGCAGATCGCCGCCTTCGGCGGCACGCTCGAGAAGCTGGAGCCGCTGGTGCCCAAGCGCGTGATCGACGCCCTGGCGGCGAAGAAGCGCGATCCGCGGAACCCGCTGGGGAAGCTGGCGGCGGAGCATCATGGGGGGGATGGCGGGTGAGCCGCCGCACCTGAGCCCCGTGGCCCAGTTCCGCGTCATCTCCATCGGCACGCTCGCGCACAACCCGCTGTGGGGCGAGCGCGGCGACGTCCGCCCGGGGCACGCGACCACCACGCTGATCGAGGCAGGCGACGCGCGGATCCTGGTCGACCCGTCGCTGCCCGAGCAGATCCTGGTGCCGCGGCTCGCCGAGCGCAGCGGCCTCAAGCCGGACGCGGTGACGCACGTGTTCCTGACGAACTTCCATCCGCTGCGGCGGCGCGGGCTGGCGGCGTTCGACGACGCGCAGTGGCTGGTGGGCGAGCTGGAGCGCGAGACGATCGGCGCGCAGCTCGTCGGCAAGTACCAGGAGGCGGAGGAGGCCGGTGACGGCGACCTGGCCGCGTCGCTGCGCGCGGAGATCGCCCTGCTGCAGCGCTGCAGGCCCGCGCCCGACCGGCTCGCGGAGGGCGCCGACCTCTTCCCGCTCTACGGGGTGACGCCCGGTAGCTGCGGGCTTCTCCTGCCGCAGCCGTCGATGACGGTGCTCGTGGCCGGCGATGCGGTGGCCACGGTCGAGCACCTCTCCGAGGGCAAGGTGATCGCGCCGGTCTTCAACCTGGAGCAGGCGCAGGAGAGCTTCCGCGAGGCGGTCGAGATCGCGGACCTCATCGTCTGCGGCCGCGATAACGCCGTTGCGAACCCGCTGCGGCGGTGAGCCGGGCGCCGGGCGGGGCCGGGGCGGGGCGGTCCGCCCCACCTACAATTCGTGCCATGCCAGACGCCCCCACCCCCGTCACCCTGCGCGACCTGGGCCGCAAGGCGCGGGCGGGCGAGAGGTTCGCCTGCCTGACCTGCTACGACGCCACCACGGCCCGCTGGCTCGAGCGCGCGGGCGTCGAGGTGCTGCTCGTCGGCGACACCGCCGCGGAGATGGTGCTCGGCTTCCCGTCCACGGTGCATGCGCCGCTCGACTTCATGGTCGCGCTGACCGCGGGCGTCAAGCGCGGCGCGCCGAGCCGCGTGGTGATGGCGGACATGCCGTTCATGAGCTACCAGGCCGACGAGGCCGAGGCCGTGCGCAACGCGGGCCGCTTCCTCACCGAGGGCAACGCCGACTGCGTGAAGCTCGAGGCCGACCGCACCTTCGCGCCGCTCGTCGAGCGGATGTCGCGCGCCGGCATCCCGGTGGTGGCGCACGTCGGCAGCCGCCCGCAGCAGGCCAAGATGAAGGGCGGCTACGCGAGCACGGGCCGCACCGCGGAGAGCGCGCTGCGCGTCCTGCACGACGCGGCGGCGCTCGAGGCCGCGGGCGCGTGCATGATCCTGGTCGAGGCGTGCCCCGGCGAGGTGGCGCGGATGGTCGTCGAGCGCGCGACCGTGCCGGTGATCGGCTGCGGCGCGGGCACCGCCTGCCACGGGCAGGTGGTCGTGCTGCAGGACATGCTGGGCATGACGCACTGGCAGCCGGCGTTCGCGCGGCCGCTCGCGCAGGTCGGCGCGGAGATCGAGCGCGCCGCCCGCGCCTGGCGGGACCGCGTGCGCGACGGCGAGCTCGGCGAGCACCCGTACTCGATCGCGCCCGACGAGCTGGCGCGCCTGCAGCAGATGGCCGGCGTCGGGCCATGAGCGCCGGTGACCGGGATTCGCGCCTGGCCCGCGCGCTGCCCGCGGCGCTCCTCGCCGCCGCTGCGGCGCTGAGCCTGTGGACGGTGCCGGCGCTGATGCGCATGGCCTCCACCGAGCGCGCCGCCCGCTCCATGGATGCCGCGGCCGCCCGGCTCGAGGGCGGGTCCGTGCTGGAGGACCTGAATGCCGCGATGCGCTCCGTGGCCGACGCGGTGGAGCCCGCGGTGGTGCACGTGAGCGTGGCGGGAGAGTCCCGCGGCCGCCAGGGGTCGCGCGCCTTCACGCAGTCCGGCTCCGGCTGGGTGTGGGACGCCGCCGGTCACGTGGTCACCAACGCCCACGTCGTGGACGGCGCGAGCAGGCTCGAGGTGCAGCTGCACGACGGCTCGCTGCACGAGGCGACGCTCGTCGGCCTCGACCTGCGCACCGACCTCGCGGTGCTCCGCGTCGATGCGCCGGGGCTGCTGCCCGCCCGTCGCTCCGCCCAGCTCCCCGCGCAGGGCGACCTGGTGTTCGCGTTCGGGTCGCCGTTCGAGTTCCGCTTCAGCATGTCGAGCGGCATCGTCTCGGGCGTCGGCCGCAGCGCCGGTCTCGAGGAGGTGGAGTACGAGAGCTTCATCCAGGTGGACGCCGCGATCAACCCGGGGAACTCGGGCGGTCCGCTCACGGACGTCTCGGGGCGCGTCATCGGGGTGAACACCGCCATCGCGACGGGCCGCGGCAGCACGGTGGGCGCGGGCCAGTTCGCGGGAATCGGCCTGGCCATCCCCATGGCGATCGCCGAGGGCGTGGTGGAGCAGCTGATCGAGCACGGCGTCGTGAAGCGCGGCTTCCTCGGGATCTCCATGCTCGATCCCCGCATGATGCGCGCGTCAGGCGACGTCGGACCCGCCCTGCGCGATGCGCTGGCGGCCGCGCCCGCGGGGGCCGTGGTGGTTGCGCGCGTGACCGCCGGCAGCCCCGCGGAGTCGGCGGGCATCCGCGCAGGCGACGTGGTGGTCGCCGTGGAGGGCGAGCGGGTGGTGGACCGCGATGCCCTGCAGAGCGCGATCGGGACGCGCCGGCCGGGTTCGGTCATCGAGCTCGACATCGTCCGTCCCGCGGCCGAGGGCGAGCCGGGCGGCCGGCGCCGCGTGTCCGCGTCGCTCGGCACGCTGGAGGCCGACGCCAACGCCGGACCGTTCGCGGACGCGTTCCGCCGCGCGGGGCTTTCCGGGCTTGCCGACGGCGAGCGGTCGGGCGTGCGCGGCGTGCTGGTGGGCGAGCGGGGCTCCGGTGCCGCGGAGGAGGTGCCGCAGGGATCGCTGATCGTCGCCGTGGACGGGCTTCCGGTGTCCGGGCTGGACGACCTCTGGGTGCGCGTGTCGCGGGCGGTGCGGACGGGCGCGTGGGTGCGGTCCTCGCCGGCGGTCGCGCTGACCGTCCTGCCGCCTGGCGCCGAGGCCCGGGTGGTCGAGGTCCCGCTCCGCTGAGCGGCCGGGCGCCGCCCCGTGCCCGGTACGATCCGTGGCCCGATGGTCGCCCCCGCCCAAGAGTCCCGGTCCCCGGCGCCGTCCGGCGCGCCGATCCTCGACGTGCGCGACCTGGCGGTGCACTTTCCGGTGCGCCGCGGCTTCCTGCAGCGGGTCGTCGGGCACCACAAGGCAGTCGACGGCGTCAGCTTCACGATCGGCAGGGGCGAGACGCTCGGCCTGGTCGGCGAGTCGGGCTGCGGCAAGACCACGGTGGGCCGGACGGTGCTGGCGCTGCAGCCGGCGACGGGCGGCCAGGTGCTCTTCGAGGGCCGGGACGTGTTCCGCCAGGACGCGGCCAGCCTGCGGCGGATGCGCCGCAACATGCAGATCATCTTCCAGGACCCGGGCGGCAGCCTGAACCCGCGGATGCGCGTCGGGCGCATCGTGAGCGAGCCGCTCGAGGTGCACGGCCTGGCCTCCGGCGACGAGCTGCGCGAGCGCGCCGAGGAGCTCCTCGAGCGCTGCGGGCTGTGGCGCCAGGCGGCCGACCGCTACCCGCACGAGTTCTCCGGCGGGCAGCGCCAGCGCATCGGCATCGCGCGCGCGCTCGCGCTCGAGCCGCGTCTCATCGTCTGCGACGAGCCGACGAGCGCGCTCGACGTGAGCGTGCAGAGCGAGATCCTCAACCTGCTCGCCGACCTGCAGGACCAGCTCGGACTCAGCTACCTCTTCATCAGCCACGACATGGCGGTGATCCACCACGTCTGCGACCGCATCGCGGTCATGAAGGACGGGCGGATCGTCGAGGAGGGGACGCGCGACGAGGTGATCGGCGCGCCCCGGGACAGGTACACGAAGCGGCTGCTGCTCGCGGTGCCGGAGTGCGATCCGCGCGTCGACGCCGACAAGCGCCGCGAGCGCCAGCGCATGCTCGCCGAGGAGATCGAGCGATGAGCGCTGGCGGCCAAGGGACGGCCGGTTCCCCCGGCGCGCCGCTCTCGCCCGAGCAGGCCGCGCGCAACCGGCGGATCATCGTGG
>JBILFU010000151.1:0-5302 GCA_044351405.1 Phycisphaerales bacterium | reverse complement strand
CACGGGCAGCGGAGATCATGGCGCGGCCTCCCGGCGCTCGCGAACGAGCCGCAGGAACACGCCCTCGAGCGAGGGACGCTCGGTGCGCACCGCGCGCGCCGCGAGCCCCGCGGCCACGAGCGCGCGCCCGGCCTCGGCGGCGGCCGCGCTCGGATCGATGCCGTCGCGGAGCGCCACCGAGAACTCGCGCCACGCGCCGTCCGCCGGGCCCGCGTCGACGCGCAGCGCGCCGGCGATGCCCGCGAGCGCCGACGAGGCGTCCCCCGGCACCTCGACCACGACGCGGTGCTCGCGGGTGCCGAGCGCGCGCAGCTCGGCCATCGATCCGGACGCGACGACGCGCCCGCGGTCGATGAGCACCGCGCGGTCGCACGACTCCTCCACCTCCGCGAGCACGTGGCTCGAGAGCAGGACCGTCGTCTGCGGGGCAAGCTCGCGCAGCAGGCCGCGGAAGTCGAGCACCTGCTCCGGGTCGAGGCCGGAGGTCGGCTCGTCGAGCACCAGGACGCGCGGCGAGTGCACGATCGCGGCGGCAAGACCCACTCGCTGGCGGTAGCCCTTGGAGAGCTGCCCGCAGAGCCGCCTGCGCACGTCGGCGGCGCGGCAGCGGGCAAGCGCCCCGTCGACCGCGGCCGCGCGCGCCCGGCGCGGCACGCCGTAGAGCTCCGCGCGGAAGCGCACGAACTCCTCGACCGTCAGGTCCGGCTGCACCGGGCTCTCCTCCGGCAGGTAGCCGACCGCCCGGCGCGCCTCGGCCGCGTCGGCATCCATCGGCATGCCGGCCACCGCGATCCGCCCCGCGTCCGGCGCGAGCACCCCGACGAGCATGCGGATCGTGGTCGACTTCCCCGCCCCGTTCGGGCCGAGGAACCCGCACACCGAGCCGGCGGGCACCGAGAACGACGCCCGGTCCACCGCGACGACGCGGCCGAACCGCTTGACGATGCCTTCGGTCTCGATCATGGCTCGGGCGGCGGTCGGGCCGCGCAACCGCGCGGCGGAATCGAACGAATCCTATCCGAAGCGCGCGGATACACTCGGACCCGCACGCACGGAACGCGATGTCCCCGCACGCACGCAACGACCTGCACGGCGGCTTCCCGGCCTTCCTCCTCGAGGAGATCGGCGACGGGATCGGCGTGGTGGACACCGCCGGCGAGATCCTCTGGATGAACCACCGGCTCGAGGCGCTGAGCCCCGACGCCATGCGCCGCTTCTGCGACTGCTGCCGCGACCTGCTCGCGGAGCTCGCCCGCGACGGCGTCGACCGCCGCACGCACCTGCGCAGCTTCCGCGCGGGCGACCGCTCCTGGGAAGTGGCGATCACGCCGCTGGTCGCGCAGGGCGAGGCGGGCGGCGCCGCCACGCGCGCGGTGGGCGTGCTCCACGACGTCACCAACCGCCAGCGCGTCCTCGACCGCGTCGACGCGATCGACGCCGCGGGCGCCGACCTGCTCGCGCTCGACGCCAAGATCGTCAACCCGCTGAACGTCGCGGAGCGGCTCCGCCTGATCGAGGGCAAGATCGTCTCCGGACTCGACAGGCTCTTCGGCGCCAAGGACTTCGAGGTGCGGCTGCTCGACGCCTCGACGCAGCGGCTGGAGCTCGTCACGAGCCGCGGCATCGCGCCGCTCCCGCCCGGGCGCTTCCTGCACGCGAGCCACGACGGAAACGGGATCAGCGGCCGCGTGGCGGCCGACGGCGAGCCGTACCTCTGCACCGACGCGCTGCACGACCCGCTCTACGTGGGCGGCCTGGAGGGCGGGCGCAGCAGCATGACGTCCCCGCTCCTCCTCAACGACAAGGTGGTCGGCGTCCTCAACGTGGAGAGCCGCGAGGAGGCGCGCTTCGACGAGGAGGACCTCCTCTGCCTGGAGCTCTTCGGCCGCTACGTGGCCATGGCACTCAACATCCTGGACATGCTGGTGGTGGAGCGCTACACGACCAATCAGCGCGTGAGCGGCGCGCTGCGCGACGAGATCGCCGCGCCGATCACCGCGATCCGCGAGGCCGTCGAGGCGCTCCGCCGGGACCCGGACGTCGAGGCGCAGGCCGTCGCCGAGCTCGAGCGCGCGATCGCGAGCGTCGAGAACCGCGTGCGCGGCGCGACCGGCGGGCCGCAGACCGTGCTCGGCGTCGACAAGCTCGACCGCAGCAAGGGCGTCGACCCCGAGCTCGCCGGCCGACGCGTCGCCGTGCTCGACGACGAGGCGCCGGTGCGCGACGTGGTGGCGAACGTGCTGGCCGAGGTCGGCGCGTCCGTCGACCGGTTCACCTCGAGCGCCGAGGGCTGCGAGTCGATCGAGCGTGCCGCGGCGTCCGGCAAGCCCTACGACGTCGTGATCAGCGACGTGCGCATGCCCGAGCGCAACGGCTACGAGGTCTTCCGCGTGGCCAAGGCCGCCTGCCCACGCACGCAGGTGATCCTGATGACGGGCTTCGGCTACGACCCGAACCACTCGATCGTCCGCAGCACCCAGGAAGGCCTGCACTGCTTCCTGTTCAAGCCCTTCCAGGCCCAGCAGCTCGTGGACGAGGTCCGCAAGGCGGTGGCGGAGTGGAAGGGCGAGCGGCCGCTCTCGGAGCGGTGAGCGCGCTCAACCCGCGCGGCGCGCCACCAGCAACCGCCAGTAGCCCTCGAAGTCCTTGCGCACCTCGGCGGCGCACAGACCGCGATTCGCATTCGCCGCCGCCAGCGCGTCGTCGCGCTGGCGGTGGCCGATCTCGCAGAGGAGCGTTCCGCCGGGGGCCAGCCACTCGTGGGCGCCGGCGATGAGCGGAGCCAGCACGTCCATGCCCCTCGGCCCGCCGGCGAGCGCGCTGCGGGGCTCGTGGTCGCGGACGTTCGGGGCCATCTCGTCCCACTCGTCGTCGCGGACGTAGGGCGGGTTGGAGGCAAGCACGTGGAAGCTGCCGCGCTCCTCGGCGCGCAGCGGCGCGAACAACGAGCCCGCGCGGAGGTCGATGAACTCCGCCACGCGGTGCGCCGCGGCGTTGGCGCGCGCCAGCTCGAGCGCGGCCGGCACGAGGTCCGTGGCCACGATCCGGACGTCGACGGGGGGCGGAGCGGGCTCGCCGGCATCCGCGCCGCGCCGCTGCCCGCGCAACGCGGCAGCGACGCAGGCGGCCACGCATCCGGTGCCCGTGCCGATCTCGAGCATCCGCACCGGCGACGCGCCCGCGGCGGCGGCCGCGCGCAGGGCGACGACCGCCTCCTCGACCAGGTGCTCGGTCGCCGGCCGCGGGATCAGCGTGGCCGGGCCCACCGCGAAGCGCTTGGACCAGAACCACGCCTCGCCGACCAGGTACTGCACCGGCTCGTGGCGCGCGGCCCGCACGACGAGCGCGCGCAGGCGGTCGAGCTCCTCGCGCGACGCCGGACGGTCCGCCTCCATGTAGAGGCGCATGCGCTCCGCGCCGATCACGTGACCGACGAGCATCTCCGCGCAGACGCGCGGGCCGTCGATCCCCCTCTGCTGCAGGTGGCCGTCGATCCAGCGGATGAGCCGGCGCGTGGTCCAGGCGTCCGAGGCACTTTCCGCGGATCCATGCTCGGTGGCGCCTTCCATGGCGGGAGTATCCTATCCCGCCCTCAGAACCACCCATGAACGACCTCCTTTCCGCCGTGCACCGCAACGCCCTCGATTCCGGACGCTTCGCGGAGGCTCGGGTCGACGGGCCCCGCCTGCGCTGCCGCGCGCGGGACGCCGCCGCCGAGGCGTGGTACACGCTCGAGCACGAAGGCGACGCGTGGGCGGTGGGCCTCGAGACGCCGGACCGTTGGCTGAGCGAGTCGATCGAGGGCGACATGCTCGAGGGCCGCGACAGCGCCGAGGAGCTCGTGGACGACGAGCTGGTCGAGGTGAACTACCCGCACCGCTGCGGCAAGGTGCGCCATTACCGCGACGACGCGAAGGTGTACGTTTTCCGCACGGCCGTGCCGCTCGACGGCGTGCCCGATGCCGCGGCCGGGGTGACCACCTTCCTGCTCGCGTTCGAGGCCGCGTTCGCGCAGCTCGGCGACATGCAGGGAAGCGCCGAGGAATGACCGGGCGGCCGCCCAGGGTCGTGATGCTCGGGTGGGAGTTCCCTCCCTTCATCACCGGCGGGCTCGGGACCGCCTGCCACGGGCTCACGAAGGCCATGTCGGCGCGCGGCGTGGACGTCACGTTCGTGCTGCCGAAGGGCGTGCGCGGCGAGCACGCCTCGCACGTGGACCTGGTGGCGCCGGGCGCCGGCGCCGACGCGCCCAGCCTGGCGACGCGCAGCGGGACGAGCCTCCCCCCCGGCGTCGGGTTCGACCGCCGCGGCGCGGACCGCGGGATCGCCGCACGCCGGACGCCGAGCACGCCCGCGCTCGAGGCGGCGACGGCGGTGGCCGCGGCCGCGCAGGCAGCGGGATCGGGCGCGGGTGCGGCGGGCGTCACGGGTGCCGGCACGGCCGGCTCGGCCGGCGCCGCCGCCGCGAACCCCGCCGCCGTGCAGCAGCAGCTCGCGCGCAGCATCCGCATGCTCACGGCGCCCTTCATGGCGAGCGGCGCCTACGCCTCGCCCGGCGCGATGGCCGCGATCGAGCGGCTCGCGCTCGCGAGCGCGTCGCCGCAGCGGCTCCTCCGGCCGGGTGCGCTCGCGGGCGCGGCGCCGGTCGCGGCGCAGCTCCTCGCGGGGCTCTCGGAGCAGGAGCGGCACGAGGCGCTCTCGATCCTCGAGGCCTGGGAGCGCTACGGCACCGACGACCCGACGGCGGTCGCGGAGATGGTCGAGATGGCGCGCGCGGTTCGTGCGGCGGTGCCCGAGTCCGACGGCCGCGGCGCGGCGCTCGCGCTCTCGCGCGGCGGCGGCGCGCCCGACTACTCCGGCGACCTCCTCGCGCAGAGCGAGGCGTACGCACGCTTCGTGGTCGAGAGCTGCCGCGGCCGCGACTTCGACGTGATCCACGCGCACGACTGGCTCACCTACCCGGCGGGCATCGCGCTGGCGCGCGTCACGGGACGGCCGCTCGTGGTGCACGTCCACAGCACGGAGTTCGACCGCTCGGGCGAGCACGTCAACCAGCCCGTCTACAACATCGAGCGCCGCGGCATGCACTCCGCCGTGAAGGTGATCACCGTCAGCATGCTGACGCGGAACATCTGCGCCAACCGCTACTCGGTGCCGCCCGCCAAGTGCGAGGTTGTCTACAACGGCGTCGACCTCGACCCGAGGCAGGCCGGCGTCACCACGATCGGGCGGCGCGACCGCATCGTGCTCTACTTCGGGCGCATCACCATGCAGAAGGGCCCGGAGTACTTCGTGCACGCCG
>JBILFU010000150.1:0-5333 GCA_044351405.1 Phycisphaerales bacterium | reverse complement strand
CGCCGTCGATCGCGCGCAGCGCGTCCGCGCGCGGCATCCATCCGAGCGTGCCGCGCACCGCGTCCACCACCAGCCGCTCCGCGTCGGGGCGGCCCGCCGAGGCGAGCGAATCCGCGTGCTCCTCGCCAAGGAGCGGCACCGACGCGCCCAGTCGCGCGCGCAGCCCGCCCACCACGACGGCCTGCACGGCGTAGTCGGCGGCGGTCACCGGGGAGCCGTCGTCCTTCTCGATCGGCGGCACCGACCGCAGCGTCTCGCCGAGCACGCGCAGCAGCGGCATGGCCGCCGACACCGCGGCAACGGCCGCTTCGAGCACGGAGGTCGGGAACGCCGGGGAACGAGGCTGCATGAAGGAGAATCCTAAGTCCGACGCCCGCTGCCAGAACGGCAGACCCCCGGCCCTGCCGCGCCGATCGGACAGCCGGGGCGCCCGCAACCCCTGCCGCGGCAGCCCGGGACCGTGGCACGCCGCTTGCAACCCCTTGGGCATGAGCAACAAGTCCACGATCATCGGCATCGACCTCGGCACCACGAACAGCGTGGTCGCCGTCATGGAGGGCACGCAGCCCAAGGTCATCATCAACTCCCTCGGCGGCCGCACCACCCCCTCGGTGGTCGGCTTCACCGAGAAGGGCGAGCGCCTCGTCGGCCAGCCCGCCAAGCACCAGCAGATCACCAACCCGCAGAACACCGTCTTCAGCATCAAGCGCTTCATGGGCCGACGCCACGCGGAGGTGGGCCACGAGGAGAAGCTGGTGCCCTACGCGGTGAAGGGCGCGCCCGAGGAGCTCGTCAAGGTCGGCATCCGCGGCAAGGACTACACGCCGCCGGAGATCTCGGCCATGATCCTCGCGGAGCTGAAGCGCCAGGCCGAGGAGTACCTCGGCGAGAAGGTCGACCGCGCGGTCATCACCGTGCCGGCGTACTTCAACGACGCGCAGCGCCAGGCCACCAAGGACGCGGGCGAGATCGCCGGCCTCAAGGTCGAGCGCATCATCAACGAGCCCACCGCGGCCGCGCTCGCCTACGGCCTCGAGAAGAAGAAGAACGCCAAGATCGCGGTCTTCGACCTCGGCGGCGGCACGTTCGACGTGTCGATCCTCGACATCGCCGACGGCGTGTTCGAGGTGCTCTCGACCAACGGCGACACGCACCTCGGCGGCGACGACTTCGACCAGAAGCTGATCGACTTCCTGGCCGAGGACTTCCGCAGGAAGGAGGGGATCGACGTCCGCAAGGACCCGATGGCCCTGCAGCGCCTCAAGGAGGCCGCAGAGAAGGCGAAGATCGAGCTCTCGACCCAGGTCGAGACCACGGTCAACCTGCCCTTCATCACCGCGGACCAGAGCGGCCCGAAGCACCTGCAGGTGACCATCACGCGCGCGAAGTTCGAGGACATGTGCAAGGACCTCTTCGAGCGCCTGGCGGCCCCGTGCGAGAAGGCCCTCGCCGACGCCAAGCTGAAGGCGTCCGACGTCCAGGAGGTCGTGCTGGTCGGCGGCTCGATCCGCATCCCGAAGGTGCAGGAGCTCGCCAAGAAGATCTTCCAGACGGACAACCTCGACAAGAGCATCAACCCCGACGAGGTCGTCGCCATCGGCGCGGCCATCCAGGGCGGCGTCCTCATGGGCGACGTCAAGAACGTGGTGCTCCTCGACGTGACCCCGCTCTCGCTCGGCGTCGAGACGCTCGGCGGCGTGATGACCACGCTCATCCCGCGCAACACCACCATCCCGACCTCCAAGAAGGAGATCTTCTCGACCGCGCAGGACAACCAGAACGCGGTGACCATCGTGGTCCTGCAGGGCGAGCGGCAGATGGCCGCGGACAACCGCGTCCTCGGCCGGTTCGACCTCACCGGCATCAGCGCCGCCCCGCGCGGCGTGCCGCAGGTCGAGGTCGAGTTCTCGCTCGACGCCAACGGCATCCTGAACGTGAAGGCGACCGACAAGGCGACCTCCAAGGCGCAGGAGATCAAGATCACCGGCTCGAGCGGCCTGTCGAAGGACGAGGTCGAGCGCATGAAGCGCGAGGCCGAGGAGCACGCCGCCACCGACAAGGCGCGGCGCGAGCTCATCGACACCAAGAACCGCGCCGAGCAGGTGGCCTACCAGGTGAAGAAGCAGCTCGAGGAGCTCGGGGCGAAGGCCCCGGCGGAGACGCGCACCAAGATCGAGGGCGCCGTCTCCAACCTGGAGGAGCGCCTGAAGGGCGACGACAAGGCCGCCATCGAGGCCGCGCTCAACAACCTGATGAACGCGGCCGGCGAGCTGCAGCAGGCCGCGGGCGCGGCGGGCGCCCCGGGCGCCGGCGCCGGTGCCGGCGCCGCGGGCGGCACGGACGCGGGCGGCGCGAGGAAGGACGACGTCATCGACGCCGAGTACGAGGTGACCGACGACGGCAAGAAGTCCTGAGCCGTCTCGAGAGTGCGGAGTTCAGCCGCGCGCCCGTCCCCGGACGGGCGCGCGGTCGTTCGAGGCGTCCCGGGCGGCCCGCCTCGGGCGCGCGCGCCGGGTTCTTATCCGTGTCTTGCGCGGCGCCCGTCCTGGCCTACATTCCCCTTCCCTGGCACCGCTCCGCCCGGCCTGCCGCGCACGTCGCGCGCCACGCCGACCCGGGCGCAACGCCGGAGCATCCCATGCAGCGCATCAAGGGCATCGCCGTCAGCCCCGGCATCGTGGTCGGGCGCGCATTCCTGGTGGGTTCCGCCGAGCAGGTGGTCCCGCACCGCACCATCGCGGAGTCCGAGGTACCCGGGCAGCACGCGCGGCTCCATGCCGCGCTCGCCGCGGCCGGACGCGACATCGCGGAGCTCAGCGATCGAACGCGCCGCGAGCTCGGCAGCGAGCCCGCGAAGATCTTCGAGTTCCACGCCGGCCTCCTGCGCGACAAGGCGCTCGTCGCCGCGATCGAGCGCCGCGTGGCCGAGGGCCTCGCGACGGCCGAGCAGGCGGTCGCGGACCAGTTCCGCGTGCTGGTCGACCAGTTCAGGCGGATGGGCAACGAGGTCTTCGAGCAGAAGGCGAACGACGTCCTCGACCTGGAGCGCCGCGTGCTCGGGCACCTGATGGGCGCGCAGGAGAGCCGCCTGGCGCAGCTCGACGCGCCGGCCGTGGTGGTGGCGCACGAGCTCACGCCCAGCCAGGCCGCGGCGATGGACCGCTCCAAGGTGATCGCCATCGTCACCGACCTGGGCGGGCGCACGGGCCACACGTCGATCGTGGCGCGCGCGCTGGGACTGCCGTCGGTCGTCGGCTGCCAGCGGCTCTCCGCGGAGATCGAGGACGGCGACGAGATCATCGTCGACGGCGGGGACGGCATGGTCATCGTGCGCCCGGACGCGCGCACGCTGGAGGAGTACCGCAGGCGGCAGGAGCGCTCGCGCCGCTCGCGCGCCGCGCTGCGCGAGCTCGCGGGCCTGGAGGCCGAGACCAAGGACGGCGTCCGCATCCGCCTGATGGGCAACATCGAGTTCCCGGAGGAGATCGACTCCGTGCTCGCCAACGGCGGTGACGGCGTCGGCCTGTACCGCACCGAGTTCCTGTGGCTGACGCGCAAGGAGCCGCCCACGGAGCAGGACCACCTGGACGCGTACCTGCGCGCGATCCGGCTGCTCGACGGCAGGCCGCTGACGATCCGCACCTGCGACCTCGGCGCCGACAAGTACACGCAGGAGCAGATGGAGGAGCCGGAGCGCAACCCGTTCCTGGGGCTGCGCTCCATCCGGCACTCGCTCGCGAACCCGGCCGAGTTCAAGGCGCAGCTGCGCGCGATCCTGCGCGCGAGCGCGTACGGCCCGGTGAAGACGATGTTCCCGCTCGTCTCGAACCCGATGGAGCTGCGCCAGGGCAAGCTGATGCTCGCGGACATCTCCGAGGAGCTCGAGGACGAGGGCATCCCCTTCGACCGGCAGATGCCCGTCGGGATGATGATCGAGGTGCCGTCGGCGGCGCTCATGAGCCGGGCGTTCGCCGCCGAGAGCGCGTTCTTCTCGATCGGCACCAACGACCTGATCCAGTACACCCTGGCGGTCGACCGCGGCAACGAGCGGGTGGCCCACCTGTACCAGGCCGCCCACCCGGCGGTGGTCTACCTGGTCAAGAACATCGTGCGTGCCGCGCGCAGCGCGCAGATCGACTGCAGCGTCTGCGGGGAAATGGCCGGGGAACCCCTGTTCTGCATGTTGCTGCTGGGCATGGGATTGCGTACACTCTCCATGGTTCCCGACCAGATCCCCGTCATCAAGCGGGTCGTCCGGTCGGTGACGATGGAACACTGCGAACGGCTGGCCCGGCGGGTCGGGTCGTTCGACTCGGAGCGTCAGGTCGAGACGGCCTTGCGCGACGAGCTCAGGAAACTCGATCCGGACGTCTTCGGCCAATGGGTGTCGGAGTGATCCGGGTCACGCGGCGGGCGCGTGCCGGCCGCGGAAGCATGGACAACGGGTCGACCCGGCGCTCGATAAGCGCGGTCCGCCCCACGGCACGAAGCGGGACGACGGCCTTCCGGCGCGTCCCCCGGCCTGCGCGTGGCGGACCCACATGCGCCCCACGATGGGGCGCGCGAGACGGCGGCGACCAGGCGGAACTCACGGTGCACTCGATCGGCCTGAGCCAGCTGCATTCGACGGAACGACCGTCGCCCGGACACGGACCACATGCGGGTCCGCCGGGCGCGCGGTGCGCTCCGCCGGGCGCGCGCTGACTGCGGGCACTGCACGGGGTTCCGCCACGAACCGCCGCTCGACGCGGCAAGGATTGATCGTGGCAGAGAGCAACGAGGAACGCAACGAGGCCGGGGAAGGCGCGGATCGCGCGCACGGGCACCAGCACGCGGAGCCGCACGGCGACGCGCACGCGGCGCACGAGGGCACGCATGACGACGCGCACGAGGACGTGGGCATGGAGGAGGCGGCCTTCGCCTCGCTCGAGGCCCTCGAGCAGGGCGAGGATGCCCCGCGCCTGCCGGTGCGCGCCATCGACGACGACGAGGACGCCGAGGACGAGGACGCCGAGGAGTCGGCGGAGGCGTCCGGGGACGACGGGGCCGATGCCTCCGACGGCGGAGGCGGGGACGACGAGGACGCGGAAGGCGCGGATTCCGAGCCCGAGTCCGCGGAAGCGTCCGACGAGTCCGATTCCGGCGATGGCGTCCGCAAGCGCCGGCGCCGCCGCGGCGGACGGGGCCGCAAGAAGGAGACCCAGCAGGTCTCCGGCAGCGCCGCCGGGCCCAAGCGCCGGCAGGTGATGGTGGTCAACGACGTGCCGGGCGAGGAGTGCCGCATCGCGGTCCTCGAGGACGGCAAGCTCGAGCAGATCTTCGCCGAGCGAGAG
>JBILFU010000149.1:0-5334 GCA_044351405.1 Phycisphaerales bacterium | reverse complement strand
ACGGCTCGATCGCGCTCGGGCGGTTGTGCGTCTCGCACTTGAAGCACACGGCATGCACGTCGTCGAACGCCACCACGCCGGAGTTGTCGACGAACACCGAGAGGCACCAGTCGACGCGGTCGGCGCGCGACTCGTCGATCAGCGCGAAGGTGCCCGCGGCCACCGTGCTCTTCAGCAGGTTCCGGATGGTCACGCTGCCGTCGGCCGCGGCCGCGTGGTTCGGCCGCCCGGCGGCTCCCGCGCCGCAGAGGGAACGCTGCCCGGGGGCCAGGTTTGCCTCCACGTAGCGCACCGTGCTCTTCAGCGTCTTGTGGACGCAATGCTCGCTCCAGGTCTGCGCGATCGTCTCCAGCTCGATCTCGCGCGGCTCGCGGCCGAGGCGCCGGTACTCCGCCTGCACGGCGCGCATCTCCTCCAGCGAGAGGAAGAGGTGCGCCTCGCGGCTCAGCTTCTCGAGCTGCGGGTCGGAGAGCTCGCGCAGCGGCACCTCCACGATGCGCAGCTCGTACCTGCGGCCCGCCGGGAACCGCTCCGGGTGCCATGGCTCCGCGTGGATCCCCTGGATCACGGGGTTCGCCACGCCGCGCTCGCCGAGCAGGGCGGCATCGCGCGCGGAGACGCCCGCAAGGTCGTAGCGGTCGCCGGTGCGCACGTGCACCCGCAGCCCGAACACCGCCTCCACCGCGAGCTCCACGCTCTCCGCGGCAGGGTCGGTCACGCCGGGGAGCGGATGCACCTCGACCAGCGCGTCGAGCCGCGGACGCGCCGCTCCGCGTGCCTGCACCTCGGCCACCTGGGTCACCGGGTCGGCGAGCAGCTCGTCGGCGATCCGCCGCACCTGGGCGTCGGTCAGGTCCCCCTCCAGCAGGTAGACGGCGGCGTGCTCGGCGGCGGTCGGCCGGGCCAGGCCCAGCGCGGCGGCCTGCCGCAGCACGGCGTCGGCCCGCGTGTCCCGGTGGCCGGGCTTGGGGCGGACCTCGACGCGGTGCACGATCGCCATGGGCCCCGAATGATAGGGAAACCCGCGCCCCCGCCGGAATCGGTCAGAAGATGAGCTGCAGCTGCGTCCGGAAGACGATCTCGTTGGCCTCGGACGGGCGCCAGCCGGCGCCGATGTCGGCGAACCACGGGTGGAGCTCGGTGATGGACCAGCCCAGGTCGGTGGTCCACTTCAGGTCCTGGCCGTCGAGGTACCAGTTGAAGCCCACCGTGAGCAGGTTCATCGGGTCCGGGTTCGAGAGCGCCGGGTTGAGCGTGTTCACCGTCGTGGCGTTGAGCCCGTCGATGAACGCGAACTCGTAGCGGCCGAACAGCTCGACCTTGGGCATGACGTAGACGGAGCCCATCAGCTGCGCCGCGAAGATGCTGAGACCGCCGATGTCGACCGGCGCCGACGGGCTGTTCACGTCGCCGAAGTTGGGCGCGGCGGCGGCATTGCCCGTCACGTAGTTGTAGAAGACCGCGCCGTACACCGACGCACCGCCGAAGTTGGCCTGCGCGTCGACGGTGGCGGCGAACCACTGCGACGCCGGGCTGTCGACCCCCGGCGTGCCTTGGTTCGCCTGGTAGCCCGTGCTCTCCTGGTAGTGGAAGCCGAGGCCCGCCAGGAAGCCGAAGGTCTCGTTGGCGGGGCTGGTGAAGCTGCGGAACTGCTCCCAGCCGCCGGAGGGCTTCCAGTCGAAGCGGCCGGTGAAGCTGATCTCGACGTTCTGGTTCCAGTACGGGCTGCCCTGCCCGCCGTAGGTGCCGGTCGGGTAGATCACGAACGCGGACCCGCCCGTGTTGTAGTTGATGTCCCCCATCAGCACGTCGTCGGCGCCGCTGTTCAGCGAGGCCCGCGCGCGCACCTCGTCGTTCATGTGCTCCAGCTCGACGCCCTGCGTGTAGCCGAGCGCGTAGTGGAAGTCCACCACGGAGCGCGACGCCGACATCTGGTACTGCTCGAGCACCAGGAACCCGCGCGAGAACGGCGAGCGGAACTGGCCGGTCTTGACCGACCAGTTGTCGTCCAGGTTGACGCGCACCCACGCGTCCATGAGCTCGATGTCGCTGAAGTCCGTGGCGCCGGGCAGCGCGCCCAGCGCGGACTTGTTGATCTCGGTGGTGATCTGCTGGAAGACCCGCGCCTTCACCATGTACTGGAAGTCGCGGCTGAAGACGTGGCCGTCGGCCCAGACCTGGACGTCGGGCACGTCGAACCCGTAGCGGTTCACCTCGCGGTCGTAGACGAACTGCTGGCTCGGATTCGGGCCCACGACGTACGGCCCGAGGTGGATGGAGCTCCAGATGAACCGGCTCTGCACGAAGCCGCCAACGTTCATACGGAACCGCCCGTCGGGGCTCGCCAGGAAGAAGCCGTCGTTCCAGCCGGCGGTCAGTCCGCCGTCGCGCAGGCTGGCGCGCTGGTCGCTGTCGGCCAGCACGTCGCGGACGATGTCGCGGATCTGGCCCGCGCGCTGCTCGCCCAGCCACTCCTCGCCCTGCTCCCGCGAGAGGTCGGTGACCCGGGCCTCGAGCTCCTTGTTGCGGTCCTCGAGGGTCTCCAGGCGCTTCATCAGCTCGTCCACGCTGGGCGCGGGCCGCGCAAGGACGTCGCCCGGCGTCCCGCCCGGGTTGGGGGCGGCATCCTGGGCGGACGCGGGGACGCCCGCCGCCAAGGCAGCGCAGACCAACATGGAATGACCCGAGTGGCGGGGCATGGGCGGCGAATCGTATCGCACCCCCTTCATCGGCCCCGGGAACGGGGGTCCTGCAGCCGAGGTCCGGGAAGTCCTCAGAATTCCGCCTGAAGCTGCACCACCACGGACAGGTTGTTGTTGGGTGCGGCGCCGCCCGCCAGCCCCTGCGGCGGCAGGACCGCGTCGGTGAAGTTGGAGGGCACGGGGCTCAGCGGCACCACCGCCATGGCCGTCAGCTTCAGCGCCTGCCGCGCCAGGTACCAGTTTGCCCCCACGTTGATCCGGTTCTGCGTGCCGCCCACGTCGGCGATGCCCCAGCTGGCGAACGCCTCCACCGCCGGCGCCACGAAGACGCCGCCCTGCGCCAGCGCGCCCCAGGACGCCCGGTCGGCGTCCACCCAGTCGTCGGCCCAGATGCCCTGCAGGATGAGGTTGGCGCCGCCGAACATCAGCGCCATGTCCGCGGTGACGGCGCGCGGGTTCAGCCCGCCGGCGGATGCGGGGTTGATGGCGCGGCCGTTCTGGAGCTGCCCCGCCACGCCGATGAAGGCACCGAACGGCTGCCCGGGGAAGCTCGACTCCAGCGCGTACTGCTCCCAGGTGCCGCAGAGCCTCCAGTTGACGCGGCCCGTTGCGGCCACGCTCTGGTTGGTGTCCGCGTCCCAGGCGCCGGGCGCTCCGCCGATCCAGTCGCCCACCACCGCCTGCCAGCGCACGCTGTCCCCGTTGAACCCGACCGACGCGCCCGTGGTGAACGAGGCGGTGAAGAGCCATTCCAGCATCGAGCACTCGCCCATCTGCGTCTGGGCGGTGGAGAAGAGGTGGCTCTCGTAGGTGAAGGGCGTGAAGATGGAGCCCGCCTGCAGGTACCAGCCGTCGCCGAGCTGCTTGGTGACGGTGAGGTAGCTGATCTGCGGCGGCGTGCCCAGCAGCACGTCGGGGTCCACGCGCACCGTCTGCAGGGTGGCGGGGTCGCTCCATGCGCCCACCGCAAGGCCGATGAGCCAGGTCAGGTCGGGGCTGCCCAGGTTGCCGGTCAGGAAGAGCTGGGCGCGGCGCACCTCCATGCCCCACGCGTCGTCCGAGGGCGGCGTGCGCACCGCGGCGTCGAAGCCGTCGTTCCACACGAAGCGCACCTGCCCGAAGCCGAAGGCGCGGACCGACCACGAGCCGTCGTCGAGGCCCGCGAAGAAGCCGCGGGCCTCGTCGTAGCCGGTGACGAAGGCACCGGGGGCGCCCGACCATTGCGTGCGCGCGGCACTGTCGGCGAGGACATCGGCGACCAGCGCGCGGATCTCCTCCGCGCGGCGCGCGTCCACCCAGGCGGACTGGCGCTCCCGACGGATGTCGGCCAGCTCGGCGCGCATCCCGGCCAGTTCGGCGGCGACGTCGAGGGCGACGGGTGCGAGCAGCGCCACGCGCGCAAGCCTAACGGTGCGCGCAAAAGCACACCGGACCCGGCAAGTGCCGGGTCCGGTGGAAGGTTCAGGTTCGATCGCTGCTGCTGGTCAGGCTGATCCGAGGATCAGAACATGACCTGGAGCTGGGCGATGAGCGTGAAGTTGTTGTCGGCGTCGCCGGCAACACCGCCCGTCGGACCGTTGCTGAGGCCAACACCCGCATCGAAGCCACGGAGCGACGGATTCGTCGCCGCGTCGTTGTTCAGCGGGATAATGCCTGCGATGGTCATCTTCAGGTTGTTCTTCGCGAAGTACCAGTTGGAACCAATCTGCAGGAAGTTCTGCGTGGAAGTGGTGTCCGCGTAGCACCAGGCGCCGAACAGTTCCAGGTCGTCGGTCAGGAACGCACCGCCCTGGAGGTTGATGCCGAACGCCGACTCCGAGCTTCCGACGCCCGGGTACCCCTCCTGCCACAGGAACTGGCCGATGGCGTTGAAGCCACCGAAGTTCGCGCGGGCATCGGCGGTGATGCCGATGGGGTTGACGTCGTAGGTGTTCAAGTTGTTCTGGGCGCGACCGTTCTGCCAGATCACGCCGCCGCCGACGAGGAGACCGAACTCCTCACCCTTGAAGCTGGACTCCTTGGAGAACTGCTCCCAGGTACCGGCGACCTTGAACTCGGCGCGGGCGGCGAGGGCAACGCTCTGGTTGTTCTCGCTGTTCCACGCGTTGATCGGGGCGCTGGCGCCGTTCGCGGCCGTCTGGACGGCGTTGAACCACCCGCCCTTCACGCGCCACATGTCCTGCTCGATCGCCGCCATCGCGCCGACCTGCTGGCCGGCACCGAAGACGTACTCGAAGATCGAGTAGTCGCCCATCTGCGTGGAGCCGGCGTTGAAGAGCTGGCTCTCGACCGTCCACGGCACGTTCTGCTGGCCGACGGTGACCGAGAAGCCGTTGCCGAACGACTTGGTCACGTTGGCGTAGTAGAGCTGGAACGTGTTTGCGTTGCCGTTGTTGTAGTACGGATCGAGCTGCGAGTCGTACGCCATGCCGACCAGGTACTTCCAGCTCGGGTCAACCACGTTGCCCGAGAAGAAGGCCTGCGTGCGCCGGTTCTCGAAGCCCCACTGGTTGGCGTCGTTGCCGGCGGTGGCGCCGCCGCCGCTCACCGTGTTCTGGTACGTGTTGTTCCACACGAAGCGAACCTGCTCGAGGGCGTTGATCTTCAGGGTGTAGTTCCCGTCGGCGCTCGA
>JBILFU010000148.1:0-5362 GCA_044351405.1 Phycisphaerales bacterium | reverse complement strand
GCGCCAGGCTCCAGTCCACGACGCCGACGGCGAGCACCTCGGCGAGCAGCCCGTCGAGGAGCTGGCCCGCGACCAGCTCGCGCTCGGCGCGCTGCTGCATCGCGAGCGACCGCTCGGCGATCGACACCACCGCCGCGAGCCCGATGCCCAGGATCACGCCGCCGACGATCACGTCGATGAGCGCCCAGCCGCGCCGCGCGGAGCGCTTCCTCACCATGGCTCGCGGCTCCTTCCGGACTGGTCGAGGTCCACGACGTCGCGCGCCACCCGCTCGGGCTGGTCCGCGTCCAGCCGGAAGACCGTCTGCGAGCCGGTGGGCAGCACCACGGATGCATCGAGGCCGTGCCCGACGAACCGCAGCTCCACCTTCGGCCGCTCGCCGCCCGGGATGCTCGAGATCGTCCACTCCGAGGCGTCGAGGCTCTTGCCGTCCGCGCGCGCATCCGCGAGCTCCAGTCCCGGCGGCAGCGCCACCGGCGCCGCGAACCGGTCCGCCCGCCACTCCGGCTCCGAGGCCGGGTCCGCCGGGTCGACGTCCTTGACGATCAGGTGGATTCGCCCGTCGGCGCCGTCGCGCCAGAGCGCCACCTGCTGCGAGCCGAGCGCCTGCCGGTAGGCGAAGAGCCGCACCAGCTCCGCGGCCTGGTCGACCGCCGCGCTCGCCTCCTGCCGCACGGTGCTCCCCAGCCGCGGCACCACCGCGGCCGCCAGCACGGCGAGGATGACCACCACCACGATCAGCTCGATGAGCGTGAACGCGCGGCGGCGCGCGGGCGTGCGGGGAAGGGTGCGGGCGGGTGGCATGCGTTTCGGCCGCGCACCGGCGCGGCGTCAGGCGGGTCGCTTGTCGCCGGCGACCACGTCCGCGGCGTCGCCCTCGCCGCCCGACTGGCCGTCCGCGCCGAAGCTGTAGACGTCGAAGTCCAGGTTGACCTCTCCGGGGACGCGGATCTGGTATGGGTTGCCCCAGGGGTCGAGCAGCTGGTTCGCGTTGAGCAGGCGGTCGTCGCCCTGCGCGAGCTCGGAGAGCTCGAAGTCGCCGGGCAGCGAGCTCATGCCCTTGGCGGTCATGTACATGCGCACCTGCTGCGAGATGGTCTCGGCGTCGGCGCGCGCGGTCTTGGACTTGGTGAAGCCGACCCACTGGTTGACGCGCGGCACGACGAGCGCGGCCAGGATGGCCATGATGGTGACCGCGACGATCAGCTCGATGAGCGAGAAGGCGCGGCGGGTGTTGCGGCTGCGGATGGTGCGGGTGCGTGGGTGCATGGTGTTGGCCGTGGTCTCGGTGCGGGCCGGTGGCCCTCGACGGTCGAACGCGCCAGTCCGGCGGATCTGACGGCTCGGGCCGGAATTCTCCGGCTGCCCGGTAACTCTAGCGGGTTCCGTACTTCTGCATGTCCAGGAGCGGCAGCAGGATCCCGGAGAGGACGAAGGCCGCCACGAGCGCCATGACCACCAGCAGGACGGGCGGCAGCAGCTTGGTGAAGATCTTCAGCGAGGTGTTCACCTGGCGGTCGAAGGCGACGGCCGCGTGGAGGAGCATGGGCTCCAGCCGCCCGGACTTCTCGCCGATGTTCACGATCTGCACGAGGAGCGGCGGGAAGAACCCGCAGCGCTCGAGCGGCTCCGCCAGGGACTGGCCGGTGGTGACCTTCTCCTGGACCCCGTCGACCGCCTCCATGAGCACCACGTTGCCCAGGGTGTCGCGGACGATGCGCAGCGCCTGCAGGATCGGGAGCCCCGCGGCCACCAGCGTCCCGAGCGTCCGCGTGAAGCGCGCCACCGCCACGTCGCGCAGGAGCGGCCCCACCACCGGCAGGCGCAGGAGCAGCAGGTCGACCCGCCGCCGGTTGGCGCGCACGGCGATCCACCTGCGGAAGCCCAGGAACAGCACGCCGGAGCCAGACGCGAGGAGCCACCACCAGCGGGACATGAAGCCCGCGAACGCCAGCAGGATCGCGGTCGGCAGGGGGATCTCGGCCCCGGGCTGCGAGAGGATCGGCGCCATCAGCCGCGGCAGCAGGAACGTCACGGCGATGATGATGCTGACGCCGATCAGTGCCGCCACGATCAGCGGGTAGATGGTGGCGCCGATCACCTCGCGGCGCAGCTCCACCGACCGGTCGAGCAGGTCGGCGAGCTGGTGCATCACCTCCGCGGTGCGCCCGGACGCGTCCGAGGCGCGCACCATGCCGACGATCATCTCGTCGAAGGGCGGGCCGTACTCCTCCATCGCCTCGTGGAGCGGCCGTCCCGCCTCGACGCGCTCGATGACGAAGTCGAGGATCACCGGCTGGCCCTTGCCGCTCGCCTGGCGGCGCACGGTCTTGAGGGCGCTGAGGAGCGGAAGGCCGGCCTCGATGGCCGTCGCCAGCTCCCGGATGATGTTGGCGAGCTCGGTGCGCTTGAGCCCGGGCCGGCCCTGCCGCCTGCCGGCCGCCGCGCGCAGCATCGCGCCGATGCCCGGCGCGGCGGCCGCGCCGCCCCGGGGCGCGCGCGTCCGGGGCGCGGCGGCCGGGGCCTGCGTCTCGGGGCCGTCGGCCTCCAGCTGGAGCGGCGCCAGGCCGCGCGCCTGCAGCTGGCGCATCGCCGATGCGCGGTCGGGCGCCACCAGCACGCCCGCGGCGATGCCGCCGCCCTGGTCGATGCACTGGTAGCGGTAGCTCGGCATGGGTCGCGGCGTCAGCCGTCGTCGATGTCCTGCGTGGCGCGGAGGACCTCGTCCACCGTGGTGAGGCCCGCCGCGGCCTTCGCCATGCCGTCGTCGCGCATCGTCTGGAAGTCCTGGTCGACCAGCCCGCGCAGCTCGAGCGTCGGCTTGCCCTTGCTGATGCCCTCGCGCAGGCGCGCGTTGATCCGCGCGAGCTCGTAGAAGCCCATCCGGCCGCGGAAGCCCGAGCCGTTGCACTTGTCGCAGCCGCGGCCGACCGCGACGCCGTTCCTGAACAGCGCGCGTTCCTCGGGCGTGATGCGCGCGGCGATCTCCTCGGTCATCGGGACGCGCGTCACGCACTCCTTGCAGAGGCGGCGGCCGAGGCGCTGCGCGAGCAGCCCCTCGAGCACGCTCGCGATCAGGAACGGCTCGGCGCCCATGTCGACCAGCCGCCCGACCGAGGAGATCGAGTCGTTGGTGTGCAGCGTGGTGAAGAGCAGGTGGCCCGTGAGCGCGGAGCGGATCGCGATGTCGACCGTCTCGTTGTCGCGCACCTCGCCGACGAAGATGACGTCGGGGTCCTGGCGCAGGATGGCGCGCAGGCCGGTGGCGAAGGTGAGGCCGCGCTTCGGGTTGACCGGGATCTGGTTGATCCCGCTGAGCTCGTACTCGACCGGGTCCTCGATGGTGATGATCTTCTTGCGCGGGTCGTAGAGCTTGTTGAGGCACGCGTAGAGCGTGGTCGTCTTGCCGCTTCCCGTCGGGCCGGTCACGAGCACCATGCCGTGCGGCTTCTGGATCATCCTGTCCATCATGCCGCGCATCTGCTCGCGCATGCCCAGGCTGACGAGGTCGAGCGGGAGCGAGCTCTTGTCCAGGATTCGCATCACGATGCTCTCGCCGTACACGGTGGGCACCGTGCTGACGCGGATGTCGACCTTGCGGCCCTCGAAGCGCAGCGTGATGTGCCCGTCCTGCGGCACGTACCGCTCGGCGATGTTCATGTGCGCCATGATCTTGACGCGGCCGATCAGGGCGGGCTGCAGGTGCTTGGGCGGGGAGGGCTGCTCGATCAGCACGCCGTCGATTCGGTACTTGACCTTCAGCTCGGTCTCGAACGGCTCGAGGTGGACGTCCGACGTCCGGTTCTGGATCGCCTCGAGGATGATGAGGTTCACCAGGTTGATGAGGGTCGGCTGCTCGGCCATCCGGTGGACGTCGTCCGCCTCGATGGCGTCCAGGTTGTGCTCGATCTCGCTGCCGGCGAGCTCGCTGTCCTCGGCCAGGCTCTCGGCCATGCGCGCGGCGGTGGTGCCGTAGGCGGCGCGCATCAGCTCGCTGAAGAGCGCCGGGTCGAGGCCGACGCGCTGGACCGGCATGCGCGCGAGCGACGCCGTCTCGTCGACGGCCGCGATGTCGAGCGGGTCGACCATCGCCACCACCAGGCGCCCGCGCTCGACGCGCAGCGGCACGACGCGCAGGCGCACGGCCGCGTCGGGCGCGATCCTCGCGGCCGCGGCCGGATCGCCCTGCGGCAGCGCCTCGGCCCACTCGATGCCGAACAGCCGGCACCGCTCGCGGAGCGAGGAGTCGCTCCCGAGCGCCGCGAGCGCGCCCGTGTCCATCGGGGCGGCGGGAAGCGGCGTGCCGTGCAGGTCGTGGTCCATCGTGGGCTTCAGCGCTCCGGCGCGGGTTCGGGTGCGGGCGCGGGCTGCGGCTCCGGGGCGGAGGGCGCCGCGCGCGGGTCCCGCCGCGACGAGCCGCGCTCGCGCGGGGGGTCGGCGGACGCGCCGCCTTCCGCGGCCGGCTCCGCTCCGCCGATCGCGGCCGCCTTGCTCCGGCCCTGGTTCTCGCGCAGCGCGCCGGCGGGGTCGACCCGGATGCCGCCGGGCAGCTGCGCCTGCTGCTCGGGGGTCAGGATCGCCATGAGCTGCTCGCGGTACGGCTGGCCCATCCGCTCCTTCTCGACGCGGCCCTTCACGATCGGATCGTCCGGGGACACGCCCTGGCCGGCGCCCGGGGCGCTCGATCCGCCGGCCGCAGCGCGGGACTTGCGTGCGTCCGCGCGGCGTCGCGGGCCCTTCGGCTCCTCCGCGCGCACGGAGGCGAGGAGCTTCGCGTTCTCCTCGTCGCACGCGCCCGCGAACTGCGCCGCGAGCGCGTCGACCTTGGAGCGCTGGTCGGCGGTCAGGTCCTGGAGCGCGGATGCCTGCTGGAAGAGGACCGTCACCGGGTGGATGCGGAACACGTCGGGGTAGCCGGCCTCGAGCGCCTGGCGACGGAACTGCCCGCCGCGCTCGCCCATGGCCGAGGCGATCGCGTCCACCGCCGCGTCGTTCGTGTCGCGCACCTTGACGCGGTAGACCATCACCTGCTCCTGCGCGTCGGCCATGCCGTCGAGGTCCATCGCCTTCATGGCGGCGGCCAGGCGGTCCTCGATCCGCTGCAGCTCGCGCTCCCGGGCGAGGAGCGCCTCGTCGAGCCTGACCTCGTATTCGGCGACGGCGGCCTTGGTCGCCTCCGACTCCGCCGCCGTGGGCTGCATGCGGGCCATCACGGCCCACAGGTCGACGCTCTCGCCGGAGATGTCTCCCTCCGGCAGCAGCCGCTCGCGCCGGAGGGCGCGCTCGAGCGCGGGCCAGCGCTCCTGCTGCTGCGGGCCGAGCTGGTTCTTCAGGTCGGCGAGGAACTTGTCCGACATCGTCC
>JBILFU010000147.1:0-5410 GCA_044351405.1 Phycisphaerales bacterium | reverse complement strand
GGCCGACCATTGACATTTCCGTACACTTGACAACCACTACCGAGACCACCAGATGCTCCGAATCAACGACCTCGTCAAGATCTACCCCGGACCCGTCGCCGCGCTGAAGGGGGTCTCTCTGGAGATCCCGGAGGGACTGTTCGGCCTCCTGGGCCCGAACGGCGCCGGCAAGTCGACGCTCATGAACATCCTCGCCGGGCTGCTCGAGCCCACCGGCGGCGGCGTCACGCTCGACGGCGTCGACGTCGTGAAGGACCCGCGCGCGGTGTGGGCGCGCCTCGGGTACCTGCCGCAGGACTTCGGGTTCTATCCCTCGCTCAGCGGCGCGCAGATGCTCGACTTCCTGCTGCGCCTGAAGGGCGTGGACGCCCCGCAGGGGCGCAAGGCGCTCGTCGGCGAGCTCCTGGAGCGCGTGAACCTCGCCGATGCCGCCAAGCGCAAGGTGCGCACCTACTCGGGCGGCATGCGGCAGCGCCTGGGCATCGCGCAGGCCATCGCCGGCAACCCGCGCCTGGTGATCGTCGACGAGCCGACCGCCGGCCTCGACCCGGAGGAGCGCCAGCGCTTCTACCGGATCCTCGCCGAGCTCGGCCGCGACCGCATCGTGCTCCTCTCGACGCACATCGTCGAGGACATCGCGACGCTCTGCCCGCGCTTCGCGGTGATCCGCGGCGGCCGCTGCGTGACGAGCGGCGGCACGTCGGACGCGCGCCGGCGCCTCGAGGGCCGCGTCTTCGAGGGGATCGTCCCGCCGGAGGAGCTCGAGCGCGTGCGCGCCGCGCACCGCGTGACCCAGGCCGTGCTCGTGGAGGGTTCGCTCTTCCGCACGCGCGTGCAGGGCGAGCCCGGCTCGCAGCCCGCGGGCTTCGTGCCCGTGCCGCCGACGCTCGAGGACGTCTACTTCGGCGTGATGGACGAGAGCCGCGCGCACGACGCCGCGCGCGCCGGCACCGCCGCCTGAACCCCCGGGAGCACCATCATGCGACGCGCACTCACCCTTGCGTTCCTCGAGCTCCGCACCGCCTGGCGCAGGCCGTCGGTGTGGATGCTGATCGCCATCCTCCTCTTCCTGAACTGGGGCTTCTCCGCGGGCAGCGTCTCGATCGGCGCCGGCAGCCGCGTGGCCGGCGGCGAGCGGGCCTTCCTGAACAGCGAGTTCAACCTCGCGTTCATGGACATGCTGGTCTTCGCGCTGTTCTGGGTGTTCTTCGTGTGCACGGCCTTCGGCAACGCCGCGAGCGAGGACGACTCGCTGCGCGTCATCCCGATCGTCGGCAGCACGGGGCTCACGCCGCGCGAGTACGTCATGGGACGGTGGCTCGGAATCGCGGGCACCTACATGGCGATCGTCGCCGTCAACCTGGTGCTGCAGGTCGCGTTCTTCCAGCTGTACCCCGTGGAGGAGCCGGAGAAGGTGCGCGGAGCGTTCGAGCTGATGAACTACGTGCGGCCGATGGCGCTGTTCGTCGCGCTGCCGATGCTCTCGCTCGGCGCGGTGTCGTTCGCGATCGGCGCGCTCACGCGGCAGACGGTGCTCGTGTTCGCGCTGCCGGTGGCGATCCTCATCGGCAGCGTGTTCTTCTTCTGGAGCTTCGCGCCGAGCTGGCTGCCCGCGTGGGCCGACCGCGCGCTGCAGCTCGTCGACATCGCCGGGTTCCGGTGGCTCAACGAGACCTACCTGAAGGTCGACCGGGGCGTGGCGTTCTACAACGCGCAGCCGCTTGCGCTGGACGCGCTGATGACCGTGCAGCGGCTCGGGCTCGCCGTGCTCGGTGTCGCGGCGATGGTGCTGGCGGCACGGCGCGAGGAGCGCCGGTGGCGCGCGCCGCACGCGGTGGCGGCCGACCGGCGCGGCGCGATCATCGCGATGGCCGACGCGGAGAGCAGGATGGCGAACGGCGCCGCTACGGAGCACCGGACCCTCGCGGAGCTGCGCATGCGCCAGCACGCGGGCGGACTCCGGGCCGCCGCGGAGGCGTGCCTCGACGCATTCCGGGCCGAGGCGAACGAGCTCCGGCGCTCGCCTGGGCTGTGGATCTTCGTGCCGCTGATCGCGCTGCAGTGCGCAGGGTTCGTGTTCGTCCCGGGCGACTTCAACACGCCGAACATGGTGACGGCGGGGATCTTCGCCGCGGCGTCGTACAACACGGTGACGCTGCTCTCGCTGCTGATGGTGCTCTACTACTTCACCGAGAGCCTGGCGCGCGACGACCGGGTGCGCATCGGCGCTATCGTCGGCGCGAGCCCCGTGCCGACCGCGTCGCTCGTCCTCGGCAAGATGGCGGCATGCGCGGCCACGGTAGTGCTGGCGGTGCTCGGCGCGGTGTGGTCGACGCTCCTGGTCGCGACGGTCGCGCAGGCGGTGGACACGGGCGTCATGCTGCCGCCGTCGCCGGTGCCGTTCGCGCTCGCGTGGGGCGCGCTCCTCTCGGGGACGCTCTTCGCGTGGATGTGCTTCCTGGCGCTGGCGTGGAGCGTGTTCCGCAACCGCTGGGCCAACTACGTGGCGGGCCTGGGCGCGCTGATCGTGACGGGCTGGTGCGTCACCCGGGGCTGGATGAACTGGGTGTTCAACTGGCATCTCTGGGACGGCATGCAGTGGACGGACTTCGAGTTCCTGCCGCTCGACCGCGGGGCGATGCTCCTGAACCGCGTGCTGTGGATCCTGGTCGGGCTGGTGATGCTGCACGCCGCGCTCGAGTGGTGGCGGCGGCGCACGCCGGACGCACAGGGGATCACGACGCGGCTCCAGCCGTCGCGCGCGTGGCGGCGGGCGGCGCGGCTCCTCGTCTTCGGTGCGCCGGCGATCGTGTGCGGCACGGCGCTCGCGCTGATGGTGCGCAACGGTGCCTCCGGCGGTCCCGCGGAGAGGCTGCAGCGCGACTACTACGTGGCCAACGACCGCACCTGGCGCGACGCGCCGCAGCCGCTCATCACGGGTGCGGACCTGGACCTGACGATCGAGCCGGCGGCGGGGACGATCGCCGTGAAGGGGACGTACGTCCTCACCAACCGCACCGACGCGCCGATGCGGCAGTTCGCGATGACGCCGAACACCACCTTCGCCGACCTCGCGTTCACCTTCGAGGGCGAGGAGTGGGACGACGCGAAGGCGGCGAAGGACCGCAGGCGGAGCCCGTGGGCGCAGCGGGTGGCGAACCGCGCCGGCCTGTGGGTGTTCACGCCGAAGGAGCCGATCGCGCCGGGGGCGAGCGTCGAGCTCGGGTTCCGGCACGTGGCGCGGGGTCGCGAGACGCAGAGGAATCCGTCGGGCGCCGGTGAGTTCATCATCCGCTCCGCCGTGCTCCTCAACAGCTTCGGCCCGAGCTTCCTGCCGATGATGGGCTTCGTCGACGGCGTCGGCCAGGATCCCGAGCGCGTGCCGGAGCCGAAGCGTCCCGGCCCCGACGACTGGAGGAAGGTCACGAAGACCGCCTTCGGCACCGGCGGCGAGACGACGATGAAGGCCGTGGTCCGCGTGCCCGCCGAGTTCCGGGCGAACATGCCGGGCGTGTGCACGGAGGACGCCGTGGCGGACGGCGTCCGCACCATGCGCTGGGAGTCCGACCACCCGATCATGGCGATGAACGTGGCCGCGGGCCGGTGGGAGGAGTCGCGCGGCAGGTCCACCGTCATCTGGCACCTTCCGCAGCACGGCTTCAACGTGCCCGCGATGCTCGACGCGCTCGACGGCGCGCACGAGTGGTACTCGAGGTGGTTCTGGCCGTACCCGTGGAAGGAGCTGCGAATCAGCGAGTTCCCCGCGCTCGCTGACTACGCGCAGGGCTTCCCCACCAACATCGTGTTCAGCGAGGGGATCGGCTTCATGTCGAAGCCGACGCCGGAGAACGACACGCCGTTCATGGTGACCGCGCACGAGGCGGCGCACCAGTGGTGGGGCAACATCCTGCGGCCCGGCGACGGCCCGGGCGGGAACATCCTGAGCGAGGGCATGGCGCACTGGTCCACCGCGCGCCTGATCCGGCAGCTGCGCGGCGAGCGTGCGCGCATGGGGTTCATGCGCGAGATCGAGTTCACCTACGGCATATCGCGCAGCGCCGACGACGAGCTGCCGATGGTGCAGATCGACGGCTCGCGCAACGGCGACGGCACCGTGACCTACGACAAGGGCGGCTGGGTGTTCTGGATGCTCATGGAGCACATGGGCGAGGAGCGGATGGGAGCGGGCGTCCGTGCGTTCATCGAGAGGTTCCTGCACGGGCCGGACTTCCCGCTGCTGCAGGACTTCGTGGAGGCGCTGCGGCCGCACGCGCCCGACGCGGCCGCCTACGACGCCTTCGTGCAGCAGTGGTTCCTCGACGTCGTGGTGCCGGAGTTCAAGGTGGAGTCCGCGGAGACGGCGGCGGATCCGGCGGCCGGCGGCCGCTGGCGCACGACGTTGAGGGTCCGCAACGCGGGCACGGGCACGGTGCCGCTCGAGGTGGCGGTGACCAACGGCGAGGACCGATGGCCGGAGGCGAGCGTCACCCGTACGCCCGAGGAGCGGGCGGCCGCGGCGACGCAGCGCGCCGAGTACGCGGACGCGCGCACGAGCGCCACGATCGCCGCGGGCGAGACCGTGGAGTTCGTGATCGATTCGGCCTTCGAGCCGAGGAAGGCCGTCATCGACCCGGACGTGCGCACCCTGATGCTCAACCGCAAGGCCGCCGAGCGCGACATCGGAAAATGACCCGGGGTGATTTTCCGGAAAATCACCCCGGGTTGATTTCCCGGCGGCGCAGGCGCCGGCCGGCGGGAGCGGGCGGTGCCGCGCCGACGTGCGCCGCCACGATCGGCCGCTCGCGCGCCGCCGCGTGCGCGAACGCCGCGCGCGCCAGCGCCGCCAGCTGGCCGTCGGTCGGGTGATCGACCGCCTCCACCGCCGCCACGTGCTCCTCGATCGCGCCGGGGTGATTGCGCGCCAGGTACTTGACGAACTCGTGCTTCGCCGAGCCCGGGCCGACGACCAGCACCGACCCGCACCGCAGCGTGACGTGCGCGAGCTTCGCGAAGAGCGGCGTGTCGTCCGGGTGCGCCCGCCCGTAGCGACCGGAGAGCGACGGCTCGCTGATGCGGAACCGCGCATGCAGGCCCTCCAGGTCGAGCTGCGCCGCGCTCACGCGCGAGAGGTCCACCCCGTCCAGGAACCGCAGCCGCGCCCCCTGGTGGTCGAGGAAGAGGACGGCGGCGTCGTGCGGCGCGTCGAGGCACGCGCCCTCGCAGTGGAGGATCGTCGGTTCCATCATGTCGGCATCATCGCGGCGCCGCGCGCGGATTCCAGCACCGCGCGCGGTCAGGACGCGCGATCGCCCACTTCGCCCGGCCTTCGCGGGGAACGTTCCGCGGCCTTCTGCGCGGACAGGATGAGCCCCGCGCCCGTCACCGCCACCGCGCCCGCGGCCCACTGCCC
>JBILFU010000010.1:0-17782 GCA_044351405.1 Phycisphaerales bacterium | reverse complement strand
CGCGGTCGCCTCGACGGCATCCATGCGGGAATCGCGGTCCGCGCCGGGCCCGGAACCTGCGGCGACCGCGGCGCGCGCCGCCTCCGCCGCGTCGGGCGTGCGCCCGAGCGCATCGAGCGCGAGCGCCCGGACGAGGTGCGCGCGCGAGCCGCCGGCGCCCTCGAGGATCGCAAGCGCCTCGGCCGGCGCACCGGCGCGCACGCGGGCCTCGGCACGGACGGCGGCAGGTGCCGCAGGATCGGCGAGCGCCGGCGATTCCAGGTCCCACACCGCGAGCGCGGCCGCCGCGCGCGCGGCGGGCGTCGTCAGGTCGCCGTCGTCCCACGTGCCGTGGCGCAGCCGGAGCGCGGCACGCTCGTCGTCGGACAGGGCCGTGCTCTGGAGCGCGGCCCGCACCGACGGCGCGAGCTCCGGTGGGCGGGCAGGCACCACCTGCGCGGCAGCCGCGGCGCAGAGCGCGGACGCCGCGAGCACCGCGGCGGCCCACGCGGGGGCCCGCGCGGCCGCGCTCAACGCGCGCCCTCGGCCGGAAGCGGGCGTTCGTCGACGCGCCAGCCCTCGGTCGCGCCGGCAGCCAGCGTCAGCAGCGCGCGCTGCGCGTCGTCGAGGCCGCCGTTGACGGTCGCGCTGCGGAGGACCACCGTCGTGCGGCCGTTGGCGCGCGAGGCCTCAACGCCCACCGGCACGAGCGTCTCCGCGTCGTACCAGACCACCGCGTCGCGCAGGTCGCGGTCGGCGGCGCCCGGCTTCGGGCGAAGCGCAAGCCCAGCGAGCGGGCGGCCGAGCCTGGCCAGCGCGGGCGCACGCGGCGCGTCGGCGAGCGATGCATCGAAGCGCGCAAGCACGTCCGCGCGGCGCTGGCCGACCGGCAGCGGCACCGGGCCCTCGCCCGGCTTCAGCGGGTCGTAGGGCTCGCCCGGCCGCGCGAGCTGTCGGCGGACCAGCGTCCGCTGCACGAAGTCCGCCTCGGTCAGCCAGCCGTCGGCATAGAGGTAGCGCACCGGCCGCTCGTCCATGCGCCCGCCCCCGTCGACGAAGCGGTCGAACACCACCGCGAAGCGGCGCGTGGCGGGCTTGCCTTCCTGCTGCTCGAGCACCACGGATCCCATCCGGCGCTCGGTGTCGCCGGTGACGTCGTCGGTGGTCTCGAGCGTCACGGCGGCACGGAAGTCACGCATGCCGGCGGCGACGGACTCGACCGCGTCGAGGAGCGCCGCGGCGTCGGCGAAGCGGGGGGCGGGCGCGGTCGCGGGGGCGGCGCCCGGCGCTCGGGTCACGTCCGACGCGGGCGGCGCGCACGCCGAGCACAGGACGGCACACAGCGGGAGGATCGGCCAGCCCATGGCCGAACGATACGCGCCGCGGTCACGCGCGGATCGGCACGTGCTCCACGATGTCCAGCCCGAACCCGTGGAGCCCCGGCATCGGCTTCGGGTGGTTCGAGAGGATGCGCAGCTGCGAGAGCCCGAGGTCGCGGAGGATCTGGCCGCCGACGCCGAAGAGGCGCTCGTCCATCGGACGGCCGCCGCCGAAGCCGTCGATCCGGGTGAGGTCCGGGGCGTTCACGTCGGCGTGGGAGGGGCGGCGGATCCGCGCGAGCCGGCCGGGGAGGTCGGCGTCGGTGCCCTCGGTGCGCAGGTAGACGAGCGCGCCCTGTCCCGCGCGCGCGATCGAGCGCAGGCATGCGCGGATCACGTCCTGGCCCGCGGGCTCGTCGCCCGCCCACCGCACGCCGAAGATGTCGGAGAGCATCTCGCGCCGGTGCATGCGCACCAGGACCGGCTGCGGGCGGTGCGATGCCCGGCCGTCGGGGCCGAGGTCGCCCACGCCGCCGAAGCAGAGCGCGACGTGCGGCAGGGCGTCGATCTCGCTCTCCCACGCGAAGAGGCGGAACGTGCCCTCCGGCGTCTCGACGGGCGTGCCGGCCAGGGGCTCGATCCGGCGCACCAGGCCTTCCCGCGAGAGCCGGTGCCGGATGATCTGCTCGACGCTGCACATCCGCAGCCCGTGCTGCGCGCACATGCGCTCAAGGTCCGGGACGCGCGCCATCTCGCCGTCCTCGCGCACCACCTCGATGATCGCGGCGGCCGGGCGCAGGCCGGCCAGGCGGCAGAGGTCGACGCTGCCCTCGGTCTGGCCGGTCCGCACCAGCACGCCGCCGTCGCGGGCGCGCAGCGGGTTGATGTGGCCCGGGCGCACGAAGTCGTCGGCGCGGATCGCGGGGTCGATCAGCATCTGGATGGTCCTCGCGCGGTCCCTCGCGCTGATCCCGGTGCCGACGCCGTGGCGCGGATGGCCGTCGACGCTCACCGTGAACGGCGTGCCGCGGACGCTCGTGTTGCTCGCCGTCTGCGGGTGCAGGTCCAGCCGATCGCACGTTGCGCCGTCCAGGCTGACGCAGAGGTAGCCGCCGCCGACGCGCGTCAGGAAGTTCACCATCTCCGGCGTGACGAACTCCGCGGCGACGACGAAGTCGCCCTCGTTCTCCCGGTTCTCGTCGTCGACCAGGACGATCGCCTTGCCGGCGCGGAGGTCGTCGAGGATCTCGGGGATCGGGCTGAGCGGCATGGCGGAGGGGAGAGGTTAGGCGAGGCGCCGCGGGACGGGCGGCGGCGGGCCGCGGCGGCGGAGCGCGCCGCGACGCGGCCCGCGCGCGGTAGCCCAATAAGATGCCCTTCCGATGGTCACGCCCACACCGGAACTCCGCGCCGCCCGCGAGGCGGTGCTGCTCGAGCTCACGCAGGTCCCGACCGCCGCAGGCCACGAGGACCGCGTGATGGCATGGATCGACCGCTGGCTCGCGGAGCGCGCGGACCGGCTGGTGGTGCGCCGCGACGACGCGCGCAACTACCTGGTCACCCGGCGTGCCCACGACGGTCGCACGCCGCTGATGCTGGTGACGGCGCACCTCGACCATCCCGCGTTCCTGGTGACCGCGGTGGACGGGCGCGCGGTAACCGCCGAGTTCCGCGGCGGCGTCAACGACCCGTACTTCGTGGGCGCGGAGATCGAGGTGGTGGGCCCGGGCGACGCGCGCGCGGCGGCGGTAATCGTGTCGCTCGACGCGGACTCGAAGCCCTTCAAGCGCGTGACCGCGGAGCTCGTCGACGCCGCGGCGCCCGCGTGGGCGGCGGCCGGCTGCATCGCGCGCTGGCGCTTCCCGCGCGCGGAGATCGCGGAAGGCTGCATCCACACCGATGCCTGCGACGACCTCGCCGCGGCGGCCGCGGCGCTGTGCGCGTTCGACGAGATGCTCGGCGACCCGGCGTGCTCGCACGTCGGGCTCCTCTTCACGGTGGCGGAGGAGGTCGGGTTCGTGGGCACGATCCACGCCGCGCGGAACGCCTGGATCCCGAGGGACGCGCGCCTCGTGTGCCTGGAGAACTCGAGGAGCTTCCCGCACGACTCGCCGATCGGCGCGGGCGCGATCCTGCGCGTCGGCGACCGCATCAGCGTGTTCACCCCCGAGCTGACGAACCACCTGGCGCACCTCTTCAGCGCCGAGGCGAAGCGCAACCCCGACTTCCGTTGGCAGCGCAAGCTGATGCCGGGCGGCGGCTGCGAGGCGAGCGCGTTCGCGTGCTACGGCTACGCGAGCACGTGCATCTGCCTGCCGCTCGGTAACTACCACAACATGGTGGACATCGCGGGCGTGGACGCCGGCGCGCGCCCCGCGAGGGTGGGGCGCGAGTTCGTGAGCGTGGACGACTTCCACTCGATGGTCGCCATGCTGCACCTCGCGGCACGGGGCATCGACCGGCCGCTGCCGGAGACCACGGCGCAGCTCATGGAGCGGCTGTACGCGGAACGCGCGTTCGTGCTGGGCGCGTGACCGGCGCCCCCGGCGGCGGCGCGCGGAAGTCGGTTCCGACTCAGCCGGGAACGATCTTCGCGCGGTCGCGAAGGTGCTTGGCGATGTACGCCTTCGCGAAGCGCCAGTCCTTCTCGGCGCCCGCCTCGGTGAGGCCGACGATCGGCGCGATGGTCGCGATCGGGAGCGACCCGAAGATCTTCAGCTCCGCGACGCGCGCGGAGCGGTCGTCGATGTCGGAGAGGGACTCCAGCGCGTTCTCGAGGGCAAGCGCCAGTTCCGGGGACGCGCCCTCGAAGTCGGGCAGCTCCGGCTCCGCCGGCGCGGCGCCGCCCGGGGGGGCCTTGGTCGCCTTCCGCTCGGCCGCGATCTTCTCGGCGCGCCTCTTCTCCTCCATCCGCTTCTTCGCACGCTCCGCGAACACCTGGCGCAGGATCACCGAGGCCGTCGCCTTGAAGTCGTCCTCGTCCTTGAAGTTGTCCGGCCGGTGGCTGGCCAGCCGAACGAACGCCTCGCTGACGATGACGGTGGGCTGCAGGGTGACGTCCGGCGGGTGCGTCTTCATGTAGAGCGTGCTGAGGAGCCGGAGCTCGCCCATGATCTCGTTGAAGAGCTGGGCCACGGACTGGTCGTCGCCGGTGATGTCTTCCATCTCGCCCATGGGGCCGGATCGTACCGGGCAGCGCCGCGCCGCCCTATCCTCCGCGGAATGCCCTCCGCGCCCGCCGTTCCGGCCGCCGCCGCAGACCCCGCAGCGCTCCTCGAAGGGGCGCTGCGGACCGCGATCGCCGCGGCCACGGGCCTGCCCGCCGCGGAGTGCGACCCCCAGGTTCGCCCGAGCGCGAACCCCCAGCACGGCGACTTCCAGGCGAACTTCGCGATGGCCCTCGCCAAGCGGCTCGGCACCAACCCCCGCCAGCTCGCCTCGGACGTGCTGGCGCGCGCGGACCTCTCGGCGGTCGCGGACCGGGCCGAGGTGGCGGGCCCGGGCTTCGTCAACGTGCACCTCTCCGCCGCCGCGCTCGCGGCCGCGCTCGACGCCTTCGACTCGCCCGCCCTCGGCATCGCGCCGGACGCCGCGACGCACGCGGTGACGATCGACCTCTGCGGCGTGAACGTCGCGAAGCAGATGCACGTGGGGCACCTGCGCGCGACGATCATCGGCGACACGCTCGCGCGCGTGCACGAGCGCCTCGGCCGCAAGGTGTGGCGCGAGAACCACCTCGGCGACTGGGGCCTGCCGATCGCCATGACGCTCGCGGCGCTCCGGCGCGCCGGCGCCGACCTCGGGCGGCTCACGCTCGACGACCTGAACCGCGCCTACCGCGCCGCGCAGCTCGAGGGACGCGACGACCAGGCAGGCATGGTCGCCGCGCGCGCCGCGGGCGCCGGTCCGCACCGCGTCGCCGAGCTCGAGGCGCAGAACGCGGGCGCCGCGATGGCGCAGGAGGACGCGCGCTCGACGCTCGTGCGCCTGCAGTCGGGCGACGCGGAGCTCGTCGCCGCGTGGCAGCGGATCATCGACTGCACCATGCGCGAGGTCTTCGAGACCGCGGGCACGCTCGGCGTCCACCTGACCGACGAGCACAGCCGCGGCGAGAGCTTCTTCCGCGAGCGGCTCGGGCCGACGGTCGAGGCGTTCGTGAAGGCGGGGCTCGGCACCGAGGACGACGGCGCGATCGTGGTCCGCTACCCCGACCGGGAGCGCCCGATGCTGATCCGCAAGCGCGACGGCGGGTTCCTGTACGCGACCACGGACCTGGCCGCGTGCCGATTCCGCGTGCAGGACCTCGGAAGCGATCGCGTCGTGTACGTGGTCGACGCCCGGCAGCGCGACCACTTCAAGGACGTCTTCGACGCCGTGCGCATGATCGGCTGGCACCGGCTGCCGGACGGCACGGAGGCCGAGCTGGTGCACGTCCCCTTCGGCAGCGTCCTCGGGCCGGACAGGAAGCCGCTCAAGACGCGCAGCGGCGAGAACTTCACGCTGAAGGCGCTGCTCGACGAGGCGATCGAGCGAGGAACGCGCGAGGTGCGCGAGCGCTCGAGGGACCCGAACGCCCCCACCGCCGGCATGTCCGCGGACGAGCTCGCGGCGATCGGCCGCGCGGTGGGGATCGCGGCGGTGAAGTACGCAGACCTCGGCTCGGACGTGACGCGCGACTACGTGTTCGACCTCGACCGCATGGTGAGCTTCGAGGGCGACACCGGACCGTACCTGCAGTACGCGCATGCGCGCATCGCGGGGATCCTCGGCAAGGCGCTCGCGGCCGCGGCGGGGGCGCCCGGCCGGCCCGCGGTCGCGGTTTCGGAGCCGGCGGAGCGGCAGCTCGCCCTCGCGCTGCTGCGCTACCCCGCCGTGGTGCGCGACGTGGCGCAGCACAACGACCCGAGCCGCCTGTGCGCGTACCTGCACGGCCTGGCCACCGCGTTCAACGGCTTCTACCAGCAGTGCCCCGTGCTCAAGTGCGAGGATGCGTCGCTGCGCGCGAGCCGCCTGCGCCTCTGCGCGATCACCAAGCACGTCTTCCGCGACGGGCTCGGCCTGCTCGGCATCGCCGCGCCCGAGCGGATGTAGCGGAAAATCACCCCGGGTTGAATTTCCCATTTTCCGCGGCGCGGCTGTCTCGCGCGCGGCATCTCCGGTGCGGAAAATGGGAAATTCAACCCGGGGTGATTTTCCGCAGCGCCACGTACTCCACGCCCGCCTCGGTCATCACCGCGCGCGCCTTCGCGAAGGACTCCTGCCAGTGCGCGTCGCCCTCGCCGCCGTACTCGTACGTCACCACCCGCACGATCCCCGCCTGCACGATCGCCAGCGTGCACTGCACGCAGGGACTGAAGCTCGTGTAGATGGTGGCGCCGACCGGGCTCACGCCGTTGCGCGCGCACTGGATGATCGCGTTCAGCTCCGCGTGGCACACGTAGTCGTACTTCGCGGGGCGCTCCAGCCGCTCGGGCAGGTCCGCGACCCCGCGCGGCAGCCCGTTGAAGCCGGTCGCCACGATCTGCCGGGCCTGGCTCACGATCACCGCGCCCACGCCGCGGCTCGGGTCCTTCGACCACGACGCGATTTGGTCCGCGAGGGCCAGGAACCGCACGTCCCACTTGTCGCCGGTCGGGGGCATCGGAAGCCCTACTTGCCGTTGTCCGCGTCGAACGCCAGGTCCGGCGCCGTCGCGCCGAGCGCACGCTCCTCGAGCTCGCGCCCCGCGCCGCTGCGCCGGCACGCGGACGCCGCGGCCTCCAGGCGATCGGCCAAGGCGTGCATCGACTGAGCGCGGTTCTCGGGCGCCACCTGGATGCACTCCATCACGATGGCGCCGAGCTCGGAGGGGATCCGCCGGTCCACCTCGTGCGGGGGCTTGGGAAGCCGGATCGACGAAGGGCTGATCGCGACCTGCGTGCCGCTCGGCATCGCGCAGGGGATCTCCGAGCGCGTCAGCACCCAGTGCAGCGTCGCGCCTAGGTTGTAGATGTCCGTCAGCGGAGTGATCTTCTCGCGGAACGCCTGCTCCGGCGCGATGTAGCCCGGCGTCCCCTGGACCCGCGCCTTCTTGGCCCCCGCGGCGCACGCCTGCCCCAGGTCGATGATCTTCACGACCCCGTCCTCGCGCACCATCAGGTTCGAGGGCTTCATGTCGGCATGCACGAACCCGCGCTCGTGCATGTGCGAGAGCCCGCGCGCCGCCTGCCCGAAGTAGCTGGCGATGTTCGCCGCCGACGGCCGGGGGCTGCTGTCGAGCGTCGTGGCATCCACCAGCTCCATCAGGAGCGCCACGTCCTTCACCGGCCCGAAGAGGCCGCCGTTCTTGACGAAGCGGTGGATCGCGCGGACGTTGACGTGGTCGAGCTTGGAGCCGATCTTGTGCTCCTGCTCCATCTGCTCGATGAACCGCTGGTCCTTCTCGCTGCGCCGGATCACGTGCTTCAAGGCCATGACCTGGCGGGACTTGGGATCCATCACCGCGTACACGGTGCTCGCCGCACCCTCCCCCACCCGGTCGAGGACCTTGTAACCGAAGAGCTCGGAGGGAATGGCGCTGTGGGACGACATGGGCACCCGGGCATGGCCCGGAAACGAGCAATCCGAAGAGATTATCACCGTCCCGGGGCAGCCGCAACGGTCCGCCCGGGGACGCCCTACTGCAGCAGGGTGCTCCGGAAACGGTCGAGGGGGAACGCTCCGGCGGCGCCGCCCATTGCACCGAGTTCGGAACGGAACCGCACCGCGCCCGGCGGGATCCCGAACTCGGCCTGCAGCGACCGGACGAGCGTCTCGAGCGACCGCAGCTGTGCGTCCGTCGGCGCGCGGCGCCCCACGTTGCCCACCAGGCACACCGAGATGGCGCACCGGTTGAGCGCATCCGCATCGGCGCGCACGCCGTCCGCGGCGACAAGTTCCATGCCGCGGAGCGCGTGGGCTCCCGGAAGCTGCCGGTCCCAGCGGAATCCCGCGACGGTCAGCCCGTCGTCCATCCCCTGCCCGTTCCCGATCACGAAGTGAAAGCCGAGGCCCGCAAGCCCCGCGCGCGCGTGCCGCCGCTCGAGCGACGACAGGTCGCCGGCCGGCGATCCGCTGTCGTGCACCACGATGGCCCGCCACCGTCCGCGGGCCACGGGAGCGTCGCGGGGCGCGAAGTTCGACCGCCCGGAGGCGGACGCCGCCGCCAGCGAGCCGAGGGCCTCCTCCGGCCCGGCCGCCTCCAGGCGCACGGCGGCGGGATTACGGTCCCGATCCGGCCCGATCGCGGCGAGCACCCCGACGGCAAGCAGGCTGGCGGCGGCGAACGCGCACCAGACGCCGGCGGCGCGCGGCAGGCGAGGGCGGGAGGGGGCGGCAGCACCGTCGGTCGAGTGGTTCATGGGAATCGCGGCGCGCACCTGGCCCGCCCGACATCCATCGGCACGGCATCGGCACGGGCTGCAACGCGCTCAGTTCCCCTGCGTCTTGGGGGTGAGCCGGGAGCGCAGAGCGGGCTGGGGGGTGCCGAAGACATCCGGTTCCTCGGTGGGCGAGGCGCCGGAGCGCATGGAATCGAACTTCTCGAACTGCGTGCGCGGGGCATTCTCCGGGAAGAGCGGCTTGGTGCAGCCCCCCCCGAGGGTGGCCGCGACCAGCAACGGGATCCAGCGGGCGGATCGGCGCATGACGGAACTCTATCCGCGCCGACGGCGCTGCGGCACCGCACCACCCGCCGGCCCGCGCTGGCTGACCGCGAGCACCAGGCGCTCGAGCGCGGAGCGGAAGTCCACGTCCACCACGGGAATGCCCTCGCTCAACTCCAGCCGGCGCGGCGCGAAGTTCAGGATGCCCCGCACGCCCGACTCCACCAGCGCCTCGGCCACCTCCTGCGCCTGGTCCGGCGGCACCGCGATCACGCCGATCCCGATTCCCTGCCGACGGACCACGTCCGCCAGCGCCGACATCGGCAGCACCTCCAGCCGACCGACCGTGCGGCCGACGATGCCCGGCGCGCGGTCGAGGATGGCCGCGATCTCGAAGCCCTCGCGCCCCAGCCGGTCGTACGCGGCCAGCGCGCGCCCGATGTTCCCCGCCCCGACGAGCACCGCCCGCCAGGTCTCGCGCACGCCCAGGGTGCCGCGGATGGCGTCGGCGAGCGCCGCGGCGTCGTACCCGACGCCGGGCTGCCCCGCGGCGCCGACCACGCGGAGGTCCTTGCGGACCTGGGCATCCGAGGCGCCCGCGGCCCTGCCGAGCGTCCCGCTGCTCACCGTGGCCATCCCGTCGCCGGCGCACCGCTCGGCCTCGCGAAGGTAGAGGCTGAGGCGCTCGGCCGTCGGCCGTGGGACGCGTGCCTGCGGTGGCATCGGACCGAGTCTAGCCCCGCCCACCTAGACTCCGGGCCATGCACATCCGCGACGTCCTGGCTCGCGACGGCATGACGGCGAGCTTCGAGTTCTTCCCGCCGCGCACCGAGGCGGCCTGGGGCGAGTTCGTCTCGTCGCTCGCGGAGTTCGAGGCGCTGCGTCCCTCGTTCACGAGCGTCACCTACGGCGCCGGCGGCTCCACCCGCGACCGCACCGACGCGCTGGTTGCGCACCTGGCGTCCACCACGGCCCTGGCGCCGGTGCCGCACCTGACGTGCGTCGGCCACACGCAGGCGGAGATCGAGTCGATCCTCGCCGGCTACGCGGCGCGCGGCGTCTCGAACATCCTGGCCCTCCGCGGCGATCCGCCGCGCGGGCAGGCCCCGGCGGAGACGGGCCATTTCCGGCATGCGGCGGACCTGGTGCGCACCGTGCGGGCGTTCAACGGGTCCGGTCGCCACCCCGATGCGCGCGGCTTCGGCATCGGCGTCGCGGGCTTTCCCGAGGGCCATCCGGAGACGCCGAACACGCTCGTGCAGATGGACCACCTCCGCGCCAAGGTGGACGAGGGCGCGGACTTCGTCGTGACGCAGCTCTTCTTCGACAACGACGCGTTCTTCGACTGGCGCGACCGCTGCCGCCTGGCGGGCATCCGGGTGCCGGTGATCGCCGGGCTGATGCCGGTCACCTCGGTGGCCGGCATGCGGCGCATGGCGGACCTTGCCGCCGGCACGCGCTTCCCCGCGCCGCTCATGCGCCTGATCAAGCGGTGCGAGGACGACGCCGAGGCCGTGGCGAGCGTCGGCATCCACTGGGCGACGGAGCAGGCGCGCGACCTCATGGATCGCGGCGTGGAGGGAATCCACTTCTACACGCTGAACAAGAGCGACGCGACGCGGCGGATCTACCGCACGCTCGGGCTGGTCGGACGCGTCGGGTCCGCGGAATCCGGCAGCCAGACCCGCTGAAGCAGCCCGACGAGCGGGTCGTCCGGGCGCACCGCGCGCATCGCGGCGATGCCCTCGCGCACCACGTCCGGGCTGTCCGTCTGGAAGCCGACGTACGCGGCCACCAGCCCGAAGTCGAAGCGGTCGCTCTGCACCTCGCCGGGAGCGCCGGGGGCGTTGCCGGCCGCGATGCGCTCGCGCACCGCGGCGAGCGTCGCGTCGAGGCGCGCGCGCGGCGGGAGGATCTCGGGGCCGAGGTGCGTGTCGATCATCTCCGGGTGCGTGGCGAACAGCTTGCGCAGCGTGAGCGCCGCGCTCGCGGGAAGCCCCGCGCCCAGCTGGGCGTTGGCGACCCCCGCAAGCGCCGCGGCGCTGCCGGGCACGACGGCCAGCACCGACGCGAAGCGCTCCTCCGCACGGAAGAACTCGCCGCGCTGCATCGACACGGCGCCGAGCTCCATCATGTCCTTGATCGCCGTCGACTCCTCGGGGACGAGCGTCTGCAGGCGCCGGCCGTGGCGCAGGATGTACGCCAGGTCGTCGATGTTCGGCTTGGCCTCCTCGCCCTCGGCGGGCTTGGCCGCGTCCGCGGGCGCGGCGCCCTCGGCCTTGGGCTTCCCGGCCGCCTCCGCGCCGGGAAGTACGTCCTCGCGCCCCGCGCCCTCGCGGTCCGCCTGCCCCGCGCGCGGGCCGGTACCGCCGCGCGCGTCGGCGCCGCCCCGCGGGCCGTACTCGACGCCGCTGCGGATCAGCTGCCCGCGCAGCCAGTCCATGTCCGCCCCGAGCTGCTTGCTGATGGCCGCCGCGCGGGCGTCGCGCTCGGCCTGCGTCGTCGGCTCGGGGACGCGGTCCGCGGCGCGCGACTTGAGGGAGTCGTAGATCGACGTGTACTCCGGCGCCAGGATCGGCTTGAGGCGCGCGTCCATCATGGCGTCCTGACCGGGGAGCAGCGTGCTCGTGGAGAGCGGGTCGCCCACCACCAGGTCGCGCTGCGTGCGCCCGGCCAGGATGTCCTGCTTCAGCCGCTGGCGGTCGTAGGTGGTCAGGCCCAGGCCCGAGAGGGCGTCGTCCAGGCCGACGTCGTTGCGCTGCGTGCGGCCGCTCGCCTGCGAGATGGCCTGCTGCACGCGCCAGTTCAGGCGCTCGCTCACGTCGCGCGTGTTGGCGGGATCGATGATGTCCGCCTGACGCTTCATCTTCTTGGCGCCGTCGGCGGTGAAGCGGTCGAAGGCGATGCGCGCGTCCAGGGGCTGCTGGTTGGTCAGGATGTCGCGCGCCGCGGCGTTGGAGTACGTCCGCGTGTACATGATGGCCCCGAAGTTCTGGCTGGCCTGCAGCGGGTTGTAGTTCGCCTGCGCCATGTACGGGCTGGAGTAGACGCTGTAGGCGGTCCAGAAGCGCAGGTCGTCGGCGCCCGTCTGGCCGGTGAACTCCGACTGCTCGCGGTAGCCGACGCTGCCGCGGAACTCGCGGCCGCCGCCGACGTCGCCGGTGACGATCAGGTTGCGGGAGTAGTAGTCAACCTTGGCGGCCTGGCCGTTGTCGCCGAGCGAGCCGACCTTGGTGTTCGCGTCGAGCACGCCGTAGTTTGAGGTCCGGCGCGTGTCCTGGTGGCGCGTGTCGCGGCTGAGGGCGTCGCCGCCGCCGAGCGCGTTCTGCGCGTGCGCAGCGCCGGTGGCCGCGAGGGCCGCGGCGGCGGAGATGGACAGGATCCGGAGCATGGCCCAAGCGTAGCATCGGCACTCCGCGCGGCCATGAGCGACATGATTCCCCATCTCCCCGGAGGCGCGGGCGAGCATTCCCGGACCGGGCCCCGCCTGAGCCCGGCGGCCACGGTGCTGGCGCTCGGGGCGGTGGCGTTCTCGGTCGCGGTCGGGATCTCCGGGCCGCGCCTTGCCGACCGGACGGGCTCCGCGCAGCAGGATCCCGCCGTCGGCGAGCTGGCCGGCATGGCGGCGCGCTACGAGGAACGCATCGCCTTCGACCCCGCGCGCGCGGCCGGCGCCGAGGGCGGCCTTGCGCTCGTGGGCGAGCTCACCGCCGCCACGGTGGGCGAACGCGCCGCCGTCGACCTGCAGCCCGCCGGATGGACGGCCGACGACGCGCACAACGTCGAGCTGCTGCCCGGCCTCATGGCCACCATGGTCCGCTACGAGGGCGAGGAGCCCGGCACGTCGCTCTCGGTCACCATGCTGCCGGACGACGGACGCGCGGTGCGCTACGACGGCTTCGGGCAGGCGCTGCCGCTTGCGCCCGGGCAGGAGTGGCTCGGCTCCGCGCGGGCGGGCACGGGTGCGCCGGAGCGCGTCGCCTATGCCTACGCCGACGGCCGGATCCTGTGGATCGTGCTAGCGCCGTCGCGGCGCGAGCTGCAGCCCGTGGCGCGGTTGCTCCGCTAGCCGCGAACTACCATCCGCCCTCCCGATGCCCGCCTACGTCACCACGCCCATCTACTACGTCAACGACCGGCCGCACATCGGCCACGCGTACACCACCACCGTCTGCGACGTGTGGGCGCGCGCGATGCGGCTGCGCGGCGAGGACGTGTTCTTCCTGACGGGCACCGACGAGCACGGCGTCAAGGTCGAGAAGAGCGCCGCGGCGAAGGGCGTCACCCCGCAGGCGCTCGCCGACGAGAACGCGGCGGAGTTCCGGCGCGTCCTGCAGGTGTTCGGCCTCTCGAACGACGACTTCATCCGCACCACCGAGCCGCGCCACGAGCGGCAGGTGCAGGCGTTCGTGAAGCGGCTCCTCGACTCCGGCAGCGTGTACCTCGGCACCTTCGAGGGCTGGTACGACGAGGGCCAGGAGGAGTACTACACCGAGACGAAGGCCAAGGAGCTCGACTACAAGAGCCCGATCAGCGGCCGCCCGCTCGCGCGCGCGACGGAGCAGAACTACTACTTCCGCCTCAGCGCGTTCCAGGAGCGGCTCGAGCGGTTCTTCGCCGAGAACCCCGGCTTCGTGCAGCCCTCCGCGCGCCAGAACGAGGTGCTCGGCCGCCTGCGCGACGGCCTGCAGGACGTACCGATCACGCGCACCAACTTCACCTGGGGCATCCCGTTCCCCGGCGACGAGCGGCACGTCATCTACGTCTGGATCGACGCGCTCTTCAACTACGTGACCGCGCTCGGGCTCGGCGAGCCCGGCAGCGAGCTCGCGAAGGAGCGCGCCAAGTACTGGCCCGCCCAGTACCACGTGATCGGCAAGGAGATCCTCTGGTTCCACGCGGTGATCTGGCCGGCGCTCCTCATGGCGCTCGAGCTGCCGATGCCGCGGCGCATCCACGCGCACAGCTTCTGGATCGCCGACGGGCAGAAGATGTCGAAGTCGATGGGGAACTTCGTCGACCTGCCCACGATCGAGGGCTACTTCGCCAAGTACGGCCTGGATGCCTGGCGCTGGTACATGGCGACGCAGGGACCGCTGCAGGCGAGCGACGCCGACTTCCGCGCGCAGCACTTCCACGACACCTACACCAGCGAGCTCGTCAACGTGGTCGGCAACTGCCCGAGCCGCGTGACCGCGATGATCGGCAAGTACTTCGAGGGCCGGATGCCCGAGGACGCGCAGCGCGGCGGCGAGTGGCCCGCGCGCTGCGCGCAGGCCGCGGCCGCGTGGACGAAGGCGATCGACGAGCTCGACCTGGTCGCCGCGGCCAACGCGCCGATGGCGCTCCTGCGCGACGTCGACGCGTTCATCAACCGCACCGAGCCGTTCAAGGTCGCCAAGGACCCGGCGCGCGCCGGCGAGCTCGCGAGCATCCTCGCGCAGTGCGCGGAGGCCGTGCGCATCGCGGGCGTGATGCTCGAGCCGTTCCTTCCCGAGAAGACCGTGCAACTGCGAGCGGCGCTCGGCGGCGGCGACGCGTCCGCGCCGTTCGCGAAGCGCATGGCGTGGGGCGGCATCGCGGCGGGGACGGCGCTCGAGAAGTGCGCGCTGTTCCCGCGGGTCGAGGCGGCGAAGGCCTGATCGCGCACGTCGCGCGGGCGTGCGTCGGTCCGTCGATCACCGGACCGCCCTGATCCCGCCCGCCCCGAGCTCGATCCGTCGCTCGCGGTAGAGCGCGCCGAGCGCCTGCTTGAACGCCTTCTTGCTCGCGCCGAATCGCGCGCGGATGTCCGCCGGCGAGGAGTGATCTCCGACCGGGAGCGTTCCGCCCGCGGCCGCGAGGGCCTCCATGATGCGCTCGCCGAGCGGTGCCACGCGCTCGTAGCCCGCGGGGTCGAACCCGAGGTCCACCTTCCCGTCGTCGCGCACCGAGCGCACGTAGGCGCGCAGCCGCTGGCCGTAGCGCACGTCGTGCCTCGCGCCGTCGTGGAACAGGAGGCCGCGGTGCGCGTTCTCCACGACCACGCCGAAGCCGAGCGGCGACCGCGCGAACACCAGCGCGTCGACCTCCTGCCCGGGCCGGTACATCGGGACGCCGCCGCGGAAGTGGTCATCGACCTTGGCGCTCGCGATGATGCGGTCGGTGCGGCCGTCCATGATCACGGCCACCACCACCTTCTGGCCGAGCTTCACCGGCTTGCCCTGCTCGCGGAACGGAAGCAGCAGGTCCTTCGGGAGCCCCCAGTCGAGGAACGCGCCGGCACGCTCGCTGATGTCGCGCACCTCCATGCACGCGAACTCACCGACCATCGCGCGCGGCCGCTCGGTCGTCGCGACGAGTCGGTCCTCGGAGTCGCGGTAGAGGAACGCGTCCACCTGCGAGCCCGGCCGCATCGAGCCGGTCACGTAGCGCCGCGGAAGCAGCACCTCGCCGAGCGGTCCCGCATCGAGATACGCGCCGGCATCGGCGGATCGTGTCACCGTCAGGAGGTTTCGCCGACCGAGCGTGGCCATGACCCCGCAGACTAGGGCTTCCGGTCACGCCGCGGCGATCGCCCGCTCGATGCTCCGGCGCAGCGCCGCCGGCATCGTCTTCCCCCGCAGGCTGCGGCACGCGTCCGCACCGACGTCGAGGCTCGCGAACACCTGCCGGCAGCGCTCGCACACCAGCTCGTCCTGCACCGGGAAGTCGACGCCCCGGTCGAGCGACTCCATCTTGGCACGGAGCAGGTCCATGCAGGTCGCGCGGTCGTACACGGCGGGCGGCACGGGCTTGGCCCTCCGGCCGCCGAGCAGCGCCGCGCGCAGGAGGAACCGTCCGCGGTGCAGCCGCGTCTTCACCGTCGCCGCCTTCACGCCGAGCACCTTCGCGACGTCCTCGACGCCCATGCCCGCGATCTCCTTCAGGACGAGCGTGCTGCGGTACGGCTCGGCGACCTCGCGCATCGCCGCGTCGACCCGCGCCCGCGCCTCGGCCCGCAGCTCGCGCGCCTCGCGGGATCCGGCCTCGAACTCGGCCTCGGCGAGCCGCGGCTGCATGAAGGGCATCGCGCGGGCGTACTCGCGCGCCACGTTCCGGCGGCGCGCCTCGCGCTTGCCGCGGCGGATCGCGGCGCGGACCGCGATCGCGTGCAGCCAGGTGCAGGGCGCCGAATCGCCGCGGAACTCGTCCCAGTTCCGGAACGCGCTCAGGAATGCCTCCTGCACCACGTCGTCCGCGTCCGCCGGGTTGCGGACCACGCGACGGACCACGGCGTGGATCATCGGCCCGCACTGGCCGAGAAGCTGCGAAATCGCCACCGCGGGGTCCTTGGAGAGGCCCGCGAGCCGGGAACGTTGCTTCAGCGACGGCATCAGCGCAGCGTAATGGCGAATCGACGCGGATTCGGGAACCGACGCCCGGCGCCGCTGCTCACACTGTCCGCCATGACCACCATGCAACCCACCCGAGCCGAGGCCCTCCCGCGCACCTCGCCCCGCGACGCCGCCGCGATGCTGTCCGCGGGCACCGCGACGCTCGTCGACGTCCGCGAGCCCGACGAGCACCGCCGCGAGCATGTCGCCGGTGCCGCGCTGCACCCGAGCTCCGCGTTCTCGGTGTCGGGCTTCCCGGCGGCCGTCCCCGGGCGCCAGACGCTGATCCTCTGCCGTTCCGGCAACCGTGCCGGCAAGGTCGCCGATGCCCTTCGCGCCGCGGGCCGGACCGATGTCTCCGTCGTCGAAGGCGGCATCCTGGCGTGGCAGAAGGCCGGCCTCCCGTGCGAGGCCAACCTGAAGGCGCCCCTGCCGCTCGTCCGCCAGGTGATGATCACGGTCGGCATCCTGCTGATGGCCTTCACGGCGCTCGCGGTGACCGTGAGTCCATGGTTTCTTATCGGAACCGGCTTCATGGGCGCAGGTCTCGTCTTCGCCGGCGCGACCGGCATCTGTGCCCTCGCCACGGTTCTCTCCAAGATGCCGTGGAATCGCGCAACCGGGCCGGCGTCCCCTGCGAAGAAGCCCACGAGCTGCACCGGCGGAAGCTGCTGCAGCTGACGGAACAACCCCACGGCCCCCACGAGAAGTGGCGCCCCGCCGAAAGGCCGTGGGCGCCGCTTCACTTTTGCCCCGCTCGCCTCCGCGCCGCTTCGGTGCCGCTCACTGCGCGGCAAACGCCCGGAACGCCATCCAGGCCGCGACGGCGCCGAGCAGCACCGCGAAGAAGCGCTTCACGCCGTGCTGCGGGATGCGCGGCGCGAGCATCGAGCCAGCCAGGCTTCCGACGAGTCCGAAGCCGGTCGTGGTCGCGACCGCGGTGAGGTCGAACGACGAGCCCTCGAAGCCCCCGGACCACCACTGCCCCGCCAGGCCCGCGAAGGAGTTCGCGGCGATCACGGCGAGGCTCGTACCCACCGCGATCGCCATCGGGAGCCGCTCACGCACGACGAGGGCGGGAATCAGCAGGAATCCGCCCCCGACCCCAAGCATGCTCGTCAGCGCACCGATCGCGGCACCGAGGGCCACCGAGCCCCACCTGCTCCGTCGTTCGCCGCCGTCTGCCGCCTGCGACCCCGCGACCGGTCGATCTCCCGGACTCCACATCCTCCACGCCGCGTACGCGGCGAACGCGGAGAAGAGCGACACCTGGAGCCGAGGGTCCATGCGAACCGCGATCGGCGCCGCGACCTGCGCCCCGAGGATTCCCGACGCGGCGAAGACGGCGGCCAGCCGCAGGTCGAGCGACCGCCGCGCGGCGGCCACCGCGGCAGACACCGCGGCGATGCCGCCCGTGACCGCGAGCGCCTCGAGCACCGCGTCCTTCGGCGCGTGACCGAGCAGCGCGCCGAACGCCGGCACCGTGAGGATCGCCCCGCCCGCGCCG
>JBILFU010000146.1:0-5425 GCA_044351405.1 Phycisphaerales bacterium | reverse complement strand
GGCAGCGGTGACCGACCTGGCGCGGATCTGCTCGGGAGAGATGTAGTACGGCGTGCCGAAGATCTTGCCCTTCTCCTCGGCCGCCGCCGCGGAGTCGTCCTCGCCCCGGGCAAGGCCGAGGTCGGCCAGCTTCACCACGCCGGAGCGGTTGATCATCAGGTTCTTCGGCTTGACGTCGCGGTGGATGAAGCCGGTCTCGTGCGCGTGGCGGAGCGCGCTCGCGGCCTGGCGGATGATGTGCAGCGCCTCGCGCTCCGGGATGCGGTGCTTGGACTTGATGCGGTCGTAGACGGTCTCGCCGTCGACGTACTCCATCACGAAGTAGCACAGCCCCGCGGCGGTCTGGTTCACGTCGTAGGCGGCGACGATGTTCGGGTCGTTGAGCCGCGCGGCGGCGCGGCCCTCCTTGTAGAAGCGGTCGATGAAGAGCTTGTCCTTCGCGAACTTGGGGCCGAGCAGCTTGATGGCCACCAGTCGGTCCAGGCTCAGCTGCCGTGCCAGCCACACCACGCCCATGGCGCCCGCACCGAGCTTCTTCTCGAGCCTGAAGCCCGGGATCATGTCGGCGGACGACACCTTCGGCACGGCGACGCCCGAGCCGGACTTCGAGGCCGAGGACGGGTCCTCCGTCACCCATCCGCGGAGCGTCTCGATCTGCTCGGAGGTGAGCACCCCGCGCGACACGAAGACGTCCGCGAAGCGGGCCGCGCGCTCCTCGCGCGGGATCGCCTTGAGGACCTCGAAGGCCGCGAGCACCTGGTCGCGCGTCGCGAGGCCCCGCTCCACCGCCGCCCTGCCGATCAGCGTCTCCACGGAGTGGCGCACGCTCGAGCCCTGCATGGTGGTGCCGAGCCGGTCCGGGTCGCCGTCCCCCGGCGCGCTGCTTGGCGTGTGTGGCTGCTTCGTCATGGGTGAGGGCCCGCGGGCCACGGGCCGAGGGAAGCCCGGAACTATACTTCTGCCCGGTGTCCGCGGTTCCGCGGCCCTCCCCATGGACCCGAAGCCCGAACTGGTGCTCGCGAGCGGCTCCCCGCGGCGGAGGGCGATCCTCGCGGGCGCGGGAGTCTCCTTCGAGGTGCTCGAACCCGTTATCGACGACGCGCTGCTTCCCGTCGACGGGGGCGACCCGCAGCGGATGGTGCTCGCGCTCGCGTGGTTCAAGGCGAGGCAGGTGGCCGCGTCGCTTGCGCCCCGGCCCGGCGGGCCGCGATGGCTGCTGGCCGCGGACACCATGTGCTTCCGCGACGGCGTGCCGCTCGGCAAGCCCGCGGACGGGCGGGAGGCCGCGTCCATGATCGCGTCCTTCGCGGGGCGGTCGCACGAGGTGGTCACCGGCATGTGCATGCTCGACCGCGCGTCCGGCCGCCGGCACCTGGTGGCCGACCGGGCCCGCGTGGCGCTGGGAGCGCTCGGCGAGCGCGAGCTCGCGGCCTACGTCGCCTCCGGCGAGTGGCGCGGCAAGGCCGGCGGCTACAACTACGCGGACCGGCTGGCCGCGGGCTGGCCGCTCGGCTGCGAGGGCGACCCGGAGACGGTGATGGGCCTTCCCTCGCGGCTCGTCCTCCCGATCCTCCGTGGCGGGGTGGCGGCATGAGCCCCGACGGTCCGCTGCCGCGCGCGCTCGCGCCGCTGGCGCACGCGGCGGCCTTCGCCTACGGCCTCGGCGTGCGCGCGCACGCGGCGGCGTGGAGGCTCCGCACGCCGGTGGACGTGGGCGTTCCCGTGGTGAGCGTCGGCAACGTGTCCGCCGGCGGGACGGGGAAGTCCCCCTTCGTCCGCTGGACCGTGGCGGAGCTCCGCGCCGCCGGGCACCGGCCGGCGGTCGCGCTGCGCGGCTACGCGCCGGGCGGCGGCGCATCGGACGAGGCCGCGGAGCACCGAGCCGAGATGCCCGGCGTTGCGCTCGCCGTCGGCGCGGATCGCGCGGCGTCGATCGCCGCGGTGCGCGCGGACGACCCGTCGGTCGACTGCGTCGTGCTCGACGACGGCTTCCAGCACCGTGCCGTCGCGCGCCGCCTGGACATCGTGCTCGTGGACGCGACGCGGCCCGCGATCGGCGGAGCGCTCCTCCCGGCCGGATGGCTGCGCGAGCCCGCGACGGCCCTTCGCAGGGCAGGCCTGGTCGTCGTGACGCGGGCGCGGTCGGTCGACCCGGCGCTCGCCGCGCTCGTCGAGCGCTTCCATGGCCGTCCGCCCGCCGCGTGGACCCGCCACGAGTGGGTCGGGATCGCCCGGTTCGGTGCGGGCGGCCGCGACATGCCGGTCGGTGCGCTCCAGGGCAGGAAGGTCGTCTGCGTGACCGCGCTCGGCAATCCCGGGCCGTTCGTCGCGGAGGCGCAGGCGCGGGGCGCGCGCGTCCGGGCGGACCTCCGCTTCCGGGACCACCACCGGTTCACGGCCGGCGACGCGGAGCGGATCGTCGCGCTCGCGCGCGAGCAGGACGCCGCCGTCCTGTGCACGGGCAAGGACTGGGCGAAGCTGGCGCCGCTCCTCGCATCCGACCGCGGCGTGGAGTGGCTTGCGGTGCGGCCGGGGATCGCGTTCCTGGAAGGGCAGGACGCGGTCCGCGGGGCGCTCCTCGACGCCGTGGGCACGGCTTCCTGAGGTCCGGGCCGCGCCCCCCGCCTGCGGACGGGCGGGGGACAACCTGTCTGCCTTTCCCGGCACAAGCCCTTGCATTTCCCGGACTTGCACGGTCCCGCCTTGACTCGGGGCCGGACCGTTTCCATACTGCGGACTCTTCCCGCCGGCCGTTCCGGGCTGGGCCGGGCACCGCACCCTTGGAGGCATCCATGTCGACCGTCACGAAGAAGGAACTGATCGAGCGCCTGGCCGACCAGTCGGGGCTCAAGCGTCAGGACGTGCGGCGCGTGGTGCAGGGCTTCCTGGACGAGATCATCAACGAGCTGGGCAAGGGCAACCGGCTCGAGTTCCGCGACTTCGGCGTCTTCGACGTTCGCGAGCGCGCCGAGCGCACCGCGCAGAACCCGAAGACGCTCGAGCGCGTGGTCGTCCCCGCCAAGCGCACGGCCCGCTTCCGCGTCGGCCGGCTCATGAAGCAGTGCGTCGACTCCGGCTCCCAGGTCCCGGCCCTCGCGGCCGCCGGCGGCGAGGACTGACCCGCCCGCGGCGCCCCGCGCCGCCAGGAGCCCCGATGCAAGACCACCAGACCACGGACGGCCGCGGCGATGCCGCGCGGCCGGGCGAGCGCGGGTCGCGCCGCCGGGACGCCGTGCGACGCACCGTCGCCGATCCCGCGGAGGTCGCGCGCCTCTTCTCCGCGCTTCCCCCGGCGGCGCCCGAGGCGGAGATGAGCCTGCTGGGCGCCATGCTCGTGGATCCGAAGGTGATCCCCGACGTGATCGGGATCGTCAGCCAGGGCGACGACTTCGCCCGCGCCGGGCACGGCACGATCTTCCGCCACATGGTGTCGCTCTACGACGCCACCGCGACGCTCGAGATCGTCTCGCTGGTGCAGCGCCTCAAGGACCACGGCGTGCTCGACGACGTCGGCGGCGCGGACTACCTGGTCGACCTCGCCGAGGGCGTCGCGAGCGCGGCCAACGCGGCGGAGTACGCGCGCCTGGTGCGCGAGAAGGCGACGCTGCGCGAGCTGATCCGCGCGGCGGGCGAGATCCTCGTCGACGCGCACCAGTCGCGGCAGGACCCGGTGGTCACGCTCGGCGAGGCGGAGGCGCGCATCTTCGCGATCGCGCAGCGCCGCGAGGCGCGCTCCGCAGCCAGGCTGCAGGACCTCCTGCAGGACGCCATCAACGCGCTCGAGCGCAACGCCGGCAAGCACGTCACCGGCGTGCCCACGGGCTTCGACGAGCTCGACGAGATGCTCAGCGGCCTGCAGCGGGGCGAGATGGTCATCCTGGCCGCGCGGCCCTCCATGGGCAAGACGGCGCTCGCGCTCAACATCGCCGAGCACATGGCGGCCAACAGCGGCGGCGTCGGCTTCTTCAGCCTCGAGATGGGCAAGCAGCAGCTGGTGCAGCGCATCCTGTGCGCCAAGGGCGGCGTGGACGGGCAGAAGCTCCGCAAGAACATGCTGTCGCGCGACGAGTGGCAGCGGATCCTCGGCGCGTGCGACGCGCTCCGCTCCACGCCCATCTACATCGACGACACCCCGGGCCTGACGCTCCTGCAGATGCGCTCCAAGGCGCGGCGCATGAAGGAGAAGTTCGGGATCGAGGCGATCGTGATCGACTACCTGCAGCTGATGAGCGCGGGAACGCGCGTCGAGAGCCGGCAGGTGGAGGTCAGCGAGATCTCGCGCGGCGTGAAGGCGATGGCGCGCGAGCTCGACGTGCCCGTGATCTGCCTGAGCCAGCTGAACCGCCAGGCCGAGGGGCGCGAGGGCCACCGTCCGCGCATGAGCGACCTCCGCGAGTCGGGCTCCATCGAGCAGGACGCCGACGTCGTCATGATGCTCCACCGCGAGGCCTACTACCACAAGCAGGACCCGAACTGGGAGGAGGCGAACCCGAACCGCGCGAACGTCGCGGAGGTGATCGTCGCCAAGCAGCGCAACGGCCCGACGGGCACGGTGGAGCTCCTCTGGGACAGCCGCTCCACGGCGTTCCGGAACCTGGCGCCCGCCGCCGGGCGCGGCGTCGAGTACGCGGGCCGCGCGGAGGCCGACGACTACGGGGACATCCCCGCGTGAGCCCGCTCCCGGCCGGCACGCTTGCGCGCGCGGCGCGCGGCGACGCGGCGGCGTGGCGGATGCTCGTGGACGAGTACTCGGGCCGCGTGTACGGCCTGCTCCGCTCGCAGGGCGCGGACCCGGAGCTCGCGGAGGAGATCGCGCAGTCGACCTTCGCCAAGCTCGCGGAGAAGCTGTCGGAGTACGAGGACACCGGGCGCTTCGAGAGCTGGCTGTTCCGGATCGCGATGAACCGGCTGCGCGACGACGCGCGCCGCCGCCGACGGCACGCGAAGCCGGTGGGCGAGGGCGAGGCGCTCGAGGGGCTCGCCGGCGCCGCACCGGAGCCGGCCGTCGGCCGCGCCGCCCCGGAGGACCTCGACGCGCTGCGCAGGGCGGTCGCCCGGCTCTCCGAGGGCGACCGCGAGGTGATCGACCTGCGGCACGTGGCCGGCATGAGCTTCAAGCAGATGGCCGCGCACCTCGACGAGCCGCTGGGCACCCTCCTGGCGCGCCACCACCGGGCGCTGGCCAAGCTGCGGGCCCTGCTCGAGGGCGGGCCGGGCGGCGGCGCCGGGGAGGGCCACCGATGACCGCCGCCCGAAGCCGAATCGCCCCGGATTATCTGCCCGAATCGGCGACGAATCCCGCAATCCCCGCCGCACCCGCGGCGTTCCACCGGAGGACAGGAGCATGAACGACGACCGCCACCAGCAGTTCGACGGCGAGGGCCACGAGGACCCCGCGCTCCGCGCGATCGAGGAGCGGCTCGGC
>JBILFU010000145.1:0-5510 GCA_044351405.1 Phycisphaerales bacterium | reverse complement strand
GCCGGCACCTCCGGGCCGGGTGCTGCCGATGCCGCGCGGCTCGCGGCGGACCCGAAGGACTACGCCGCGCGCGTCGACCTCCTCGCGGAGATCGCCGCCCTGGCGTTCGAGCAGGACCGCACCCGGGTGGCCACGCTGATGCTCGCCAACGAGGGTTCGAACCGGGCATACCCGGACGTCGGCGTCACGGACGGGCATCACGAGGTGAGCCACCACGGCAACGATCCCGCCAAGGTGGCGAAATTCGCGGCGATCAACCGCTGGCAGGGCGATCGCTTCGGACGGCTCCTGGCCGCGCTTGCCGCCCGCCGCGACGGCGAGCACACGGTGCTCGACCGGACCATGGTCGTCTACGGCGCCGCCATCACCGACGGGAACCGCCACAACCACGACGACCTGCCCATCGTGCTCGCGGGCGGCCGCGCACTGGGGATGACGCATGGCGCGGAACGCGCGGCGCCGGCGGGCACTCCGCTCTGCAACCTGTACGTGGGCATGCTGCGGCGGGCGGGCGTCACGGTCGATCGGTTCGGGGACAGCACGGGAGAACTCCCCGTGGCAAGCGGCTCCTGAAAGTCTGATAATTACAATACTGCAGGGTTCCAGACGGATTTGGTTGCGCAGGCAGACGCGAGATTCGACTCGTGCTGCTCCCCCACTGGGCCGGCACGCACGGAGCGCGCCGTCGGCCTGCACGCTCCAGGGGCGAAAGGACTCGCTGCACGTGGACACCGCTTTCAAGCCAGGAACGACCCGCCGGTTCCCGCAGTACCCCCCGATCGAACGCTTCGCGACCTGTTCGCGGGCGGCGCCGTGGGCGGTGGGGCTCGTGGCTGGCGTTGCGGTGGGGCTGGTGTTCCGCACCGGCCTCGGCGTGGACACCGTGACGGCGGTCCTGGCGGCAGCGAGCGCCACATGCCTGCTCGCCGCGTGGAGCGGATGCCCGCTGCGCCGGGCGGCCGACGCGCGGGCCGCGCGCCGCGACCTCGAGCTGCTGGCCGAGCACGTTCCGGGCGCGGTGTTCATCTACGAGGACGGCAAGGACGGGCAGGGCGGCCTCCGCTACGCGAGCCCGGGGTTTGCCGATCTGTGCGGGAACTGCTTGGAGTCGATGCCTCGCGGGAAGGACGTCCTCCTCGAGATTCTCCATCCGGACGAACGGGCGGTGGCGCTCCACGCCCTCTCCCGCGCACGGGCAACCGACCAGCCATGGGTCGGCGAGTACAGGCGGCCGCTGCCGGGCGGCGGCACGGGATGGATCGAGATCCGGGCCAAGTCCCGCACCATGGGCGACGGAACGGTCCGCTGGCACGGCTTCGCCGCCGACATCACCTGCCGCAAGCGCTCCGAGGCGGCGCTGCAGCTCGCCAAGCAGGACGCCGTGCGCGCCGAGCGCGCCAAGGGCGAGCTGGTGGCCAACGTGTCGCACGAGCTTCGCACGCCCATGGCCGCGATCATCGGCTACGCCGAGCTCCTGCGCGAGGAGCTCGGCAACGACGCCGGCAAGGACGTGGGCGACGCCGTCGAGGCCATCACCCGCAACGGCCAGCATGCGCTCGAGGTCATCAAGGACCTGGTGGACGCGGAACGCGCCGCGCTCTCCCAGATCGCGGTGACGTCGGTACCCGTGGACCTTGCCACCATCGCGGAGGACACCGTCAAGCTCCTCAAGGTGCGCGCCCTTTCCAAGGGAATCGGGATCGAGCTCGACCGCTCGGTCGCGCCGGACGCCACCGCCATCGGCGATCCGCTGCGCATCCGGCAGATCCTGATGAACCTGGTGTCGAACGCCATCCGCTTCACGGACCGGGGCGGCGTGCGCATCGTGCTGCACGCGGATGCCCGGTCGGTGTCCGTCGCGGTGCACGACTCCGGGCCCGGCATGGACGCGGCCCAGCTGTCACGGCTGTTCGGTCGCTTCGCGCAGGTCGACGAGAGCCGCGCCGCGGGCGGGAGCGGGCTCGGCCTGGCGATCTCGCGCCAGCTGGCGAAGCTCCTGGGAGGGAGCATCGCGGTCGCGAGCTCGCCCGGGGAGGGCTCGACCTTCCGCTTCCAGATGCCGCGCACGCCCGGCGGGGCCGCCCTGCGCGCCCGGCAGCCCCTGCCCCGGCCGGCCGAATCCGAGGGTTCCCTCGAGACGGACCGGCCACTGGAGGGCACGCGCATCCTGGTGGCGGAGGACAGCGCCGACAGCGCCCGGCTGCTGCGCCTGCACCTCGAGCGCGCCGGCGCCGAGGTCACCTGGGCCGCTGACGGTCGCGAAGCCGTCGCCCTTGCCCGTGCCGCGCACATGGGGGTCCTCGAGCAGCCGTTCGACCTGGTCCTGATGGATGTCGAGATGCCCGGCATCGACGGCCTGCAGGCGACCCGGGAAATGCGGACGTCGGGCCTTGCCCTCCCGGTGGTCGCCCTCACGGCGTCCGCCGGGGCCGAGGCCCATGCCCGATGCCTGGATGCCGGATGCGACGACTTCGCCACCAAGCCGATCGCCCGCCAGCACCTGGTGCTGCTGGCGCTCCGCTGGTGCCGGCGCGCGGCCGAGGCCGAAAAGGGGTCCATGTTCGCCTCGGTCGGCCCCTGAATCCACGCAAGAAGGGCGGGCCCCAGGGCGTTCGACAGCCATGGGTACGGTCCCTGCCATCCTCGTCCTCGCTGCCGCGGCAGCCCCAACGGGCATGGCACCGCCATCGGCCGAGGGGATCGAGTTCTTCGAGAAGAGCGTCCGGCCGGTGCTGGTCGCAAACTGCAGCGGCTGCCACTCCGCCACAGCGTCCAAGGTGCGCGGCGGCCTCCGGGTGGATTCGCTGGAGTCGCTGCTTGCCGGGGGCGACTCGGGCCCGGCGATCGTCCCCGGCGACCCGGACGCCAGCCTCCTGGTGAAGGCGATCCGCTACCGGGACCCGGACACGGAGATGCCGCCGAAGGGAAAGCTTCCGGAGGAGGCCATCAAGGCGATCGAGCGCTGGGTGGCGATGGGCGCGCCGCACCCGGACTCGGTGGAGGCGCCGGCCGGTTCTCCGCCCGCGAGCACGATCGACCTCGAGCGCGGCCGCGGCTTCTGGGCCTACAAGCCGCCGGTCCGCACGGAACCTCCGGCGACCAAGGACGCCGCCTGGCCCGCGGGCCCCGTGGACCGGTTCATCCTGGCGGGCCTCGAGGCCGCCGAGCTGCGGCCGCAGCCGGACGCCGACCGGCGCACCCTCGCGCGCCGCGTGAGCTTCGGCCTGACCGGCCTGCCGCCCTCCCCCGAGCAGCTCGAGCAGTTCCTGCGGGACCGCGCGCCCGATGCCTACGAGCGCTTCGTGGACCGGCTCCTTGCGTCCCCGGACTTCGGCGAGCGCTGGGGCCGCCACTGGCTGGACGTGGCGCGCTACGCGGAGTCGAGCGGCAAGGAATCGAACATCCTCTACCCGCACGCGTGGCGCTACCGCGACTACGTGATCGACTCCTTCGCGTCGGACAAGCCGTTCGACGAATTCCTGCGCGAGCAGATCGCGGGCGACCTGCTCCCGGCCGCCGACGACGACGAGCGCGCCGAGCACCTGGTGGCGACCGGCTACCTGGCCATCGGTCCCAAGGGCCACAACACGCGCGGCAAGCAGCAGTTCCGGGCGGACCTGGTCGACGAGCAGATCGACGCGATCGGGCAGGGCCTGCTGGCCACCACCATCGCCTGCGCGCGCTGCCACGACCACAAGTTCGACCCGATCCCGCAGCGCGACTACTACGCGATGGCGGGGATCTTCCTGTCCACCGAGACCGCCTACGGCACCTACCAGGTCCCCGGCAACGACCACCCGTCGGCCGTGCTCCAGCTGCCCGCCGGTGCCGACGTGCCGAACGGGCCGTCGATGCCCGGTCCGGTGCGGCGCGCCGTGCTCGGCCAGCGCGAACGCGCCTCCGAGGACAAGGAGATGCTCGCCGACCTCCGGCAGAAGGCGCGGGACGCGCGCCGGCCCGGGAGCGGCGTCACGCTCACCGCGCAGGAGCAGGCCCGGCTGGTGCGCGCGCGAAGCGCGGACGGCCGCGAACGTGCCAGCGACGACCTGCTCGCGCGGTTCGCCGAGGACGGCACCGCCACCGAGCGCAACCGGCTGGCGATGGGCGTGCGCGAGATGCCGCGCCCCACCGACGCGCGGCTCCTCGCGCGCGGCGAGCTGACCTCCCCCGGCGAATCGGTGCCGCGCGGATTCCCGCAGGTCCTCGGCGCGGGGGACGCGCCCCGGATCCGGTCGGGCAGCGGCCGCCGGGAACTGGCCGACTGGATCGCGAGCCGCGGAAATCCGCTCACCGCCCGCGTCTGGGCCAACCGCGTGTGGCTGCACGTCTTCGGCCGGCCGATCGTCGCGACGCCGGACAACTTCGGGGCGAGCGGCGCGCAGCCCTCGCATCCGGAGCTCCTGGACTGGCTGGCCGTCGAGTTCATGGAGGGCGGCTGGTCCACGAAGCGCCTGGTGCGGACGCTGGTCCTGAGCCGCACGTACCGGATGGGCTCGGACGCCGACCGCACCGCCATGGAGAAGGACCCGGACAACCGCCTGCTCTGGCGCATGCCCAGCCGGCGCCTGGAGGCCGAGGCGATCCGCGACGCCATGCTGCAGGCCGCTGGGACGCTGGAGCGGAAGCGCCCCGTCGGCTCCCCGGTCAACTACTTCGAGGGCTCGGACCGGCTGCCGGTGGTGACGAACCTGATCGGCGCCGACCGGCCAGTGCGCTCCGTCTACCTGCCCGTGCTGCGCGACCACGTGGACGAGATGCTCGACGTGTTCGACTTCGCCGAGCCTGCGTTCGTCTCCGGGGACCGGGACGAGACCAGCGTGCCCACCCAGGCGCTCTTCATGATGAACGACGAGCGCGTGCTGGCCGCGTCCACCGCGATGGCTCGGCGCGTGATGGCAGGCGCGGAGTCGGAGGCGGACCGCGTCAGGCTGGCGTTCGCGATCGCCCTCGGGCGCGCGCCCAGCGCCTCCGAGTCGTCGGCAGCCCGGAAGTTCCTGAGGGAGTTCGGCGGCGGCGCAACGGCGGGCCGCCCCCGCCGGGACCGCGCGCCCGCCGAGCAGGCAGCGTGGGCCGCGCTCTGCCAGGGATTGTTCCAGTCGGCCGAATTCCGCACCGTGGACTGAGGAGCGAACCATGGACCTCTGCAGCAACCGCATCCTGACCTTTGGCCGCCGCGACGCCCTCCGCACGCTCTCGTGCGGGTTCGGCATGCTGGCCTTCTCGGCGCTCGCGCAGCGAGCCGCGGGCGCGCCGCTCGTCCTTCCGGGTGACGAGGCGGGGCCCTTCTCGCCCAAGGCCCCCCACCGGCCGGCGAAGGCGAAGACGGTCATCTTCCTGTGCATGTCCGGCGGTCCGTCGCACGTCGACACCTTCGACCACAAGCCCAGGCTGGCGGCGGACGACGGCAAGGCGCCCGGCGGGGCGCGTGCGGGCGCGCGGCTTCTCGCGAGCCCGTTCAGGTTCTCGCAGCACGGCCGGAGCGGCCTCTGGATCAGCGAGCTGATGCCGGG
>JBILFU010000144.1:0-5528 GCA_044351405.1 Phycisphaerales bacterium | reverse complement strand
AGCGTCGGCGACGAGATCCTGGTGCGCTCGGAGGACGGTCGGTGGCTGGGCAGCGCGCGGATCGCGTCGCCGGCGCCCAGCGGGCACGTGTCCCTGCGCACCGGGGAGGACGCCGGCTGGGAGGCCGCCATCCCCCGCGTCCAGCGCCTGCTGCGCAAGGCGTACTCGCAGTTCATGCCGGGGGCGGCGAACGCCATCTGCATCGTGAGCGACTCGCGGGCCGCGGGCGAGGCCGTCGAGACCGCGCTCCTCGGCAGCGTCATCGAGCGCTGGGACCGCTTCCCGCCGCGCGGGCACCGCGTCGCGCACGGCCGGGCCGACGACGGGTTCTGGTCGCGCGGCCGCTGCGAGATGAGCTCCGTGGTCGCGTGGCTTCCCGTGGACGGCAGCTCGCCCGCGCGGGTCTGGGAGCGCGCCGCGCCGCACGCGCCGGACCCCCGCGACGCCGAGGCCGCGCGCGTCCTGCGCGAGGTGCTGCACGCGGGCGACGCGCCCTGAGCGCTACTCGCCGACGGCGAACGAGTCGTGCGGCCGCGCGCGGGCGGGACCGGCCTTGGCGGGCGGCGGCCAGAGCGCCCGGAGGCCCTCGTGCGCCGGAAGCCCGTCGACGGTCATGCGCGCGCCGCCGGAGAGCAGCTGCTCCAGCTGGCGGCGCCCGATCTCCACGGTGAGCGCCACCCGGCCGTCCTCGGTCCACTGCCGGTCGAGCACGGGGATGCGCTTCTCCACGAAGTCGACCGTGCGGCCGTCGGAGAGCGGCACGGACAGCACGCACGTCCGGACGTCGCCCTTCATGAGCGCCAGGACGCGCGCGGAAAGGTCCTCCATGCCCGCGCCGGTGAGCGCCGACACGGGGATCGCGTCCGGGACGCGCGCCAGCCACTCCTCCAGGCGGCGATCGGGGCCGTCCTCCGGGATCCGGGTCCGGGGCAGCCGGTCCACCTTGTTGAGCAGCAGGATCCTCGGCTGGCCCGTCGCGCCGATCTCGTCGAGGACGGACGCCACGGTCTCGAACTGCATGCGCGCGGCCGGGTCCGCCACGTCCAGGACGACCAGGATCACGTGGCTCTCGATCGCGTCCTCGAGCGTGGCGCGGAAGCTGGCCACCAGGTGGTGCGGCAGCCGCTGCACGAAGCCGACGGTGTCGGAGAGCATGGCCGCGTTGCCCCCGCCGAGGTTCCACTGCTCGACGCGGGTGCCGAGCGTCGCGAAGAGCTTGTCGGCCGCGTAGGCGCCGCCGCGCGTCAGGCGGTTGAAGAGGCTCGACTTGCCGGCGTTCGTGTAGCCCACCAGCGCGGCGGTGAAGTGCTCCTCGCGGCGCTGGCGGACCTCGCGGGTGCGGCGGGCCTGGATCTCGGCGAGCTCGCGGCGGAGCCTGTCGAGCTTCGCCTTCACGATGCGGCGGTCGATCTCGAGCTGCTGCTCGCCGGGGCCGCGGGTGCCGACGCCGACCGGCGCGCCGCCCGTCACCTGCCCCAGGTGGCTCCACATCGCGCGCAGGCGCGGGGCCGTGTACTCAAGCTGCGCGATCTCCACCTGGAGCTGCGCCTGGCGCGTGGTGGCGCGGTTGGCGAAGATGTCGAGGATCAGCTCGCTGCGGTCGATCACCTTCACGGAGAGCGCCTTCTCGAGTTCCTGGATCTGGCTCGGGGCGAGCTCGTTGTCGAAGACCACCACCCTGGCCCCGAGCTCCGCGCACATGGCGGCGAGCTCCTCCACCTTGCCCTTGCCGATGTAGGTCTTCCCGCGCGGGGCGGCGCGGCGCTGCACCAGCGTCCCCACGGCGCGCACGCCGGCGGTCTCGGCGAGCGCGGCGAGCTCGGCGAGGGACGACTCGCACTCGGCGTCCGTCTCGCGCAGCTGCACGCCGACCAGGATGGCCGTCTCCTCCCGGATCTCGACCTCGCCGTGGCGTCCCGTCTCCATCCGCGGAGTGTAGGTGCGGCGCGGCGCGGAACTATGATCGCGGCGATGCCACGGACGTGGACGAGGACTCGGCGCGCGGCGGCGGCGGCGCTCGCGGCGACGCTCGCGGCGGCGGCCGTCGGCGTGCCCTCGGTCCGTGCCGCGCGCGCCCAGGCGGCGGCGGCGGCGACGGCACCGGCGGCGCGGCCGGCGCCCGGTGTGCCCGGCGCGCCCGGCGTGCAGTCGGCCCCCGTGGACCGGTCGGCCGACGCTTCGCCGCGGGCGCGGACGGAACCGTCGCCCGCGCCCGCGGCGGAACGAGCCGGCACCGCCGGATCCGGCGCGGCCGCGTCGCCCGTCCCGTACCGATGGTTCGACCCCGTGATCGATCTGCGCGCGGTGATCGTCGACGGGTTCGTCGACGAGGTGGACGCGGAGGCGATGCAGCGCGCGGCGCTCGAGGGAATGGCCGCCTCGCTCGGCGACCCGAACTCGGCGTACCTGCCCCCCGAGGCGGAGCGCTCGCAGCGCGACCGCATGTCGGGCAGCTTCGTCGGCATCGGCGTGGAACTCGCGCTCGACGGCGACCGGCCGGCCGTGGTGACGGCGCTCGACGACTCGCCCGCGCAGGCGGCCGGGATCTGCGCCGGCGACACGCTGCTCTCCGTGGACGGCCGCGACACGCGCGGCCTTGGCGCGGCGGGCCTCGAGGAACTGCTCCCCGGCGAGCCGGGCACGGAGGTCACGCTCGAGTTGCGCTCGACCGACGGCTCGGAGCGCAGGACGGCCGTGCGGCGCGCGCTGATCGAGACCGCCGGCGTGAAGGGCATCCGCCGCGACGCGGAGGGCTGGGTGCACCGGCTCGATCCCGACCGGCGGATCGGCTACGTGCGCATCGCCGCGTTCAACGACCGGACGCTGCCCGAGCTCGACGCGGCGCTCGCGCGCATGCGCGCCGACGGGCTCTCGGGCCTGGTAATCGACCTGCGCGACAACGGCGGCGGGTCGCTCGAGGCCGCGATCGGGGCGGCGGACCGCTTCCTGCGCGAGGGCGCGATCGTCAGCCTGCGCGGGCGCGGCGCCGAAGGGCGCACCTGGGACGCGACCCGCTCCGGCGACGAGGTCGAGGTGCCGCTCGTCGTGCTCGTGAACCAGGGCTCGGCGAGCGCCAGCGAGGTGATGGCCGGGGCCCTGCGCGACCACGGCCGGGCGCGGCTCGTGGGAACGCGCACGTTCGGCAAGGGAAGCGTCCAGGACATCCGCCCGCTGGCCGACGGCGCCGGCGCCATGAAGCTGACGACCGCGCGGTACTACCTGCCCGGAGGGTCGAGCGTCGCACGGATTCCGGGCGAGCCGCGCTGGGGCGTGGAGCCGGAGACCGGCTTCCGCGTGCCGATGACGGCCGCGGAGGCGCGCGCCGCGGGCGAGCTTCGCCGGGTGCGAGAGGGCGCGGCGCCCGGAGCGGAGGGCGCGGCGGGCGGAGCGGCGGGCGCGGCGCGAGAGACCGACGTCGACTGGTCCGCGCCCGGATCGATCCGCGAGCGGGCGCGCGACCTGCAGCTCGCGGCGGCCGTGGAGACGCTTCAGGGCTACCTCGATGCCGGGGAGTGGGCGGCGGTGGGCGACCTGTCCGGCGACGTGGGCGCGGGCAACGACGAACTGCGGGCGGCGCTCGACCTGCGGCGGCTCCTCCGCGCCCAGCTGTCCGCGGCCGATGACCGGATCTCCAGGCTGCGCGAGTCCGGCGCCGGCGTCGACGACCCGCTCCTCGCGCCAGATGCGCAGCTCATCGACGGCGAGATCGTCATCCGCGACCGCGACGGACGGACGGTGTGGCGCTGGATCGTGAAGGATCCGGCCACGCTGCGGCGGATGCTGCCGGACGCCGCCGTGCCGGGCCCGGAGTACACGCCCGCGGTCGAGCCGGAGGCCAAGTGACCGTCAAAGGGCACGAGCAGGGCTGCCTCGTCCTCGGGATCGAGACGAGCTGCGACGAGACCGCCGCCGGCGTCGTCGAGTGGCGCGACGGGGCGCCGCGCGTGCGATCGAACGTGGTGAGCAGCCAGCACGCGGTGCACGAGCGTTTCGCGGGCGTGGTGCCCGAACTCGCGAGCCGGGCGCACCTGGAGCGAATCGTGCCGGTGGTGCGCGAGGCCCTCGCCGCCGCCGGGTGCGGCCTCGGCGACCTCCGCGCGGTCGCCGTCGGCAACCGACCCGGGCTGATCGGGTCGCTCCTCGTCGGAAACGCGGCCGCCAAGGCCTACGCGTGGGGGCTCGGAGTTCCGGTGATCGGCGTCGACCACGTGGCGGCGCACCTCGCGGCGGGCCTGCTGGACGCGCCGGTAGTGGGCTGGCCCGCGCTCGGGCTCGTGGTGTCCGGCGGGCACACGCACCTCTTCCGCATGGACGACCCGCTGCGGATGACGCTCCTGGGCCGGACGATCGACGACGCCATCGGCGAGGCCTTCGACAAGGCGGCGGCCATGCTCGACCTCGGCTATCCGGGAGGTCCTGCGCTCGACCGCCGGAGCGATTCCGGCGATCCGGCCGCGGTCCGCTTCCCGATGCCGCGGCTGACCGCGCGCAGCGTCCGACGGACCGCGGACGATCAACCGCGGGCGGCGGGGGCCGCCGCACGATCGGACCCCGCGCGGCAGGGCCCCGACGCCGACGGACGCACGCTCGACTTCAGCTTCAGCGGAATGAAGACCGCGCTGCTCTACGCGGTGCGGGGCGTGCCCGCCGTGCCCGGTCGCCCCGCCCCTCCGGGCCCGGGGCCGCTCACGGCCCGACGCGTGTCCGACCTGTGCGCCAGCTTCCAGCATGCGGCCGTTGCGCAGGTGATCGACGTGCTCGAACGGGCGATGGACGCCGGGAACGCGGACGTGCGCACGGTGCTCGTCGGCGGCGGAGTGAGCGCCAACCGGCGGCTGCGCGCGGAACTGGCCGCCTTCGGCTCGCGGCGAGGCATCGCGGTGCGGATCCCGGCGATCGAGCACTGCCTCGACAACGCCGCGATGGTCGCCGCCCTGGCCCACTGGCGGCTCGCCGCCGGCGAATGCGACGGACTGACGCTGGGACCCCAGGCGCAGTCCGCGCTGGGCCGGCCGGCCGCGGGCTGACGGTGCGCGAGGCCGAGGCCACGGAGCGCCGGGCACCCCCGTCGCGGGGCGCCCGGCGCGCGTGGACGCATCACGGGCCGGTCCGACCGCCGGCGCCGGACGCCGGGTCAGTCCTCGTCGGACTTCGACGCTCCGGACTTCGCCGGCACGCCACCGGGGTTCGCCAGGCGCTTCTTCAGGACCTCCGCGCGGATCTCGTCCATCAGGGTGGGGTTCTGGCGCAGGAAGGTCTTGGACGCCTCGCGGCCCTGACCCAGGCGCACGTCGCCGAAGCTGAACCAGGCGCCGCTCTTGTCGACCACCTCGTCGGCCACGGCCAGGTCGAGGACGTCGCCGGAGATCGAGATGCCCTCCTCGAACATGATGTCGAACTCTGCCTCGCGGAACGGCGGCGCGATCTTGTTCTTGACCACCTTCGCCTTGACGCGGTTGCCGACGTTGCGCTCGCCGTCCTTGATGGCGCCGATGCGGCGGATGTCGATGCGCACGGACGCGTAGAAC
>JBILFU010000143.1:0-5531 GCA_044351405.1 Phycisphaerales bacterium | reverse complement strand
CTCGCACCCGTTCTACACGGGCCAGAAGACCTTCATCGACACCGCCGGCCGCGTCGAGCGCTTCCAGCGCAAGTTCGCCGGCGACTACTTCAAGAAGGACGGCGACAAGAAGGCCGCCGCCGCCGCGAAGAAGTAGGTCCACCGCAGGAATCCGTGACGGCCGCGCCCGCAAGGCGCGGCTGTTCGTTTTGCCGATCGCTTCCCGCCGACCGCGTCCCGCCGAACCATCTGCCGACGTGCGACCCGTCCCCGACAACCTCCGCGCGACGCTCGACGCGACGGCCCGCGAGTTCCACGCGGCGGGCGACGCGATGCTCGATCCCGAGGTGCTCGCCGACCACCGGCGCGTGCGGTCGCTCACCGCGAGGCGCCAGGCGCTCGAGCCGATCGCGTCGCGCTGGGACGCGTGGCGCGCGGCGGAGCGCGAGTCCGGCGAGCTCGCGGCGATGGCAAAGGGGACGGACGCGGAGCTCGCGGCGATGGCGCGCGCGGAGCTTCCGGCGCTCGGCGCGCGGGCCGACGCGCTGCTCGGGGAGCTCGAGCGGCTCCTCGTGACGAGCGAGGACAGCCGCGTGGGCGCGGTGATCCTGGAGGTGCGCTCGGGCGTCGGCGGCGACGAGGCGGCGCTCTTCGCGGGCGACCTGGTCGAGATGTACCGGCGGTACGCGGCGCGGCGCGGATGGTCGTGGGAGGAGATGGAATTGAAGCCCGGCGACGCGGGCGGGGTCACGCAGGCGATCGTCGAGGTGACGGGCCCCGGCGCGTGGAGCGCGCTCGGCTACGAGGCGGGCACGCACCAGGTGAAGCGCGTGCCGGCGACCGAGGCGCAGGGCCGCGTGCACACCAGCACGGCGACCGTCGCGGTGCTCGCGGAGCCCGAGGAGGTCGACGACGCGCTCGACCCGGCGGAGGTCAAGGAGATGCTGACGACGGCGCAGGGTCCGGGCGGCCAGAACGTGAACAAGGTGGCGACGGCGGTGCACCTGATCCACCTGCCCACCGGGATCGAGGTGCGCATGCAGGAGACCCGCAGCCAGCTGCAGAACCGCGACAAGGCGTGGCGGCTCCTGCGCGCGCGGGTGCTCGACGCGCGGCGGCAGGCGGCCGAGGCGGCACGGAGCGCCGAGCGGCGGTCGATGATGGGAAGCGGCGGCCGCGCGGAGAAGATCCGCACCTACCGCTGGAAGGAGGCGGTGGCGGTCGACCACCGGGTCGAGGAGTCGTTCCCCCTGCACCGCGTGCTCTCGGGCGAGATGGAGGAGCTGGTGGACGCGCTGCAGCGCAAGGACGTGGCGGAGCGGCTGACGCGGATGTGAGCCGTCAGTGCGGCATCGGGAACCGCGCGCAGAGGTCGCGGATCTCCGCGCGGACCTTCTCGGTCTCGACGGCGTCGCCCTTCGAGCCCATGACGCGGTCGAGCCAGCCGGCCACCTGCACCATCTCGGGCTCGCGCAGTCCGCGGGACGTGAGCGCCGGGGTCCCGAGCCGCAGCCCGCTCGTCACCATGGGCGGCCGCGGGTCGTTCGGGATGCCGTTCTTGTTGACGATGAGCCCCGCGGCCTCGAGCCACCTCTCCGCATCCGCGCCCGTCAGGTCGGCGCTGCGCTGGCGAAGGTCGACGAGCATCAGGTGGTTGTCCGTGCCCCCCGTGCACAGCCGGTAGTTGCGCCGGACCAGCTCGGCGGCGAGCGCCTTCGCGTTCGCGACCACCTGGCGGCTGTACGTCGTGAACTCGGGGCGAAGGGCCTCGCCGAAGGCGACCGCCTTCGCCGCGATGATGTGCATGAGCGGCCCGCCCTGGCTGCCCGGGAACACCTTGCGGTCGATCTTGGCGGCGATCTCCGCGTCGTCCGAAAGCACCAGGCCGCCGCGCGGCCCGCGCAGGGTCTTGTGCGTCGTGGTAGTCACGACGTGCGCGTGCGGGAAGGGGCTCGGGTGCACGCCGGCCGCCACCAGCCCCGCGATGTGCGCGATGTCCGCCATCAGGTACGCACCGACCGAGTCCGCGATCGCGCGGAAGCGCGCGAAGTCGATCACGCGCGGATACGCGCTGAAGCCGCAGATGATCATCCTCGGCTTGGTCTCCTCGGCGATCCGCGCGATCGCGTCGTAGTCGAGGAGCTCGGTCTCCGGGTGCAGCCCGTACTCGGCGATCTTGTAGAAGGTGCCGCTGAAGTTCGGCTTGAGACCGTGGCTCAGGTGGCCGCCGCTCTTGATCGGCAGGCTCAGGATCGTGTCGCCGGGATCGCAGAGCGCCATGAACGCGGCGATGTTCGCGTTCGCGCCGCAGTGCGGCTGGACGTTCGCGAACCCGCACTCGAAGAGCTTCTTGGCCCGCTCCCGCGCGATGTCCTCGATGCCGTCGTGGAACCGGCACCCGCCGTAGTAGCGCTTGCCGGGGTAGCCCTCGGCATACTTGTTGGTCAGCCAGCTGCCGGCGGCGTGCATCACCGCGGGCGTCACGTGGTTCTCGCTCGCGATCAGCTCGAGCGTGGTCGCCTGGCGGTCCGCCTCCGACGCCATCAGGGCGGCGACCTCCGGGTCCTGCGCGCCGACGAGGGCCAGCAGTTCCTTCGACATCGGATCGAGCGAATCGGGCGTTCGGGTGGACGCGGCGGCGGCGGCGGTGGCCATGGGAACCCAATCCTACCCCGCACGGTTCCTATCATCCGAGCTCATGGAACCGCAGGGGCATCGCCACGCGGTCCGCGTGCGGACCCCGGCCGGAACGATCGAGGTCCTGGCCCGCGACGCCGACGAGGCCGCTGCGCTTCGGCCGCGCCTGCGCGCGTGGATGCGCGGCGCGACGGACGACTTCCGCGACGTCCCGCTCCCCGAGGGAACGGACTTCCAGCGGCGCTGCTGGCGCGCATGCCGGCGCATCCCCCGCGGCGAGGTGCGGACCTACGGCTGGCTCGCGGCGGCCGCTGGCCGGCCGGGTGCGGCGCGCGCCGCGGGCCAGGCGATGCGGCGGAACCCGATGCCGATCGTGGTGCCCTGCCACCGGGTGGTGGGGAGCGGGGGGTGGATGGGCGGTTATTCGGGCGAATCCGGCGAGCGAACCGGCGGGATCGCTCGCAAGCGGTTCCTCCTTCAGCGGGAGGCCGCGAAGGCCGATGTACCCTCTCCCGCCCGCAAGTCCAAGGTCCGGCCGTCCCCGGCCCCCACCCCCCACGCAACGGAGAGACGTCGCAGATGAAGCTCACCATGGTCGGCACCGGCTACGTCGGACTCGTCACCGGCGCCTGCTTCGCCGAGACCGGCAACCAGGTCACCTGCCTCGACGTCGACGCCCGCAAGATCGAGAGGCTCAAGCGCGGCGAGAGCCCCATCTACGAGCCCGGCCTCTCCGAGATGCTGCAGAGCAACATCAAGGCGGGACGCATCCACTTCACGCTCGACAAGCTCGCGGCCTACCGCGACGCCGACGCGATCTTCATCTGCGTCGGCACCCCGAGCGACGAGGACGGCAGCGCCGACCTCCAGTACGTGCTCTCGGTGGCGCGCGACATCGCCGCGGCGCTCGAGCACTTCGGGCCCGGCCACAAGGCGAAGACCGTGGTCGTGAAGAGCACCGTGCCGGTCGGCACCAGCCACGCCGTGCGCGACCTGATCCGCAGCCTCACGAGGATTCCCTTCCACATCGCGGACAACCCGGAGTTCCTGAAGGAAGGCGACGCGATCAACGACTTCATGAAGCCCGATCGCATCGTCTGCGGCGTCGAGAGCAAGGAGGCCGAGGAGTGCCTGCGCTCGCTCTACGAGCCCTTCGTGCGCAACGGCAACCCGGTCTACTTCATGGACGTGCGCAGCTCGGAGATGGTGAAGTACGCCTCGAACGCGATGCTCGCGGCCAAGATCAGCTTCATCAACGAGATCGCCAACCTCTGCGAGCACATGGGCGCCGACGTGGCGGCCGTGCGCGAGGGCATGTGCGCCGACCGGCGCATCGGCAACCAGTTCCTCTACCCGGGCCTCGGCTACGGCGGCAGCTGCTTCCCCAAGGACACGCAGGCAGTGGTCGGCATGGGCCGCGCGAAGGGCTTCGACTGCAAGCTCAACGCCGCGGTGCACGTGGTCAATCAGGACCAGCGCGGGCACTTCTGGCGCAAGATCGAGGCGCGCATGGGCGCGGGCAACCTGAAGGGCAAGACGCTCGCCTTCTGGGGCGTCGCGTTCAAGCCGCGCACGGACGACATCCGCGAGGCGCCGTCGATCGCGCTCATGCAGCGGGCGATCGCGGCCGGCGCCAAGGTGGTCGCGTACGACCCGGTGGCGCTCGAGAACCTGAAGCACGAGCAGCCGCACATCCCGCAGGCGAAGGACATGTACGCCGCGCTCGACGGCGCGGACGCGCTGGTGATCTGCACCGAGTGGAACGAGTTCCGCTCGCCGGACTTCGCGGAGGTGCGCAAGCGCCTGCGCACGCCGCTCGTCTTCGACGGCCGCAACCTGTTCCGTCCGCAGCAGATGGCGGCGGAGGGGTTCGAGTACCACTCGGTGGGCCGGCCCACGGCGGGCTCGGCGAAGGGCTGAACGGCGCCACGGCGGGGCATGCCCGCGGCAGGCTCCAGGGAAGCCCCGGAGCGCCCGAGGAACCCCCGGAAGCCCCCCGGAAACCCCGCGAAACCCCGACCCGGCGCGCTCCGGCCCGCCGGGCCGGTCGTTTTTGGGCAGGGAAACCCCGAATCAGGGCCCGGACGTTGGCGTAACCACTGGAAATCGGGAGTTTCTGCCGAAATTCCCACGAAAAACCCTTCGCCCGGGGGCGTTACCCCTTGCGTCCGCTGCAAAAACCCCTATCTTCCTCGCCGTTCTGGGCAGTGCGCCCGGATTCGCAAGCTTTCGGGCCCGCACCAACAGGAAACCGCGGGTCCGGCAGAAAGGATGTCAGGATGGCCACCACCAAGCCCCGCAGCAAGGGCGAGACCCTCAAGATGATCGCCGAGAAGACCAAGCTTCCCCGCAAGCAGGTCGTCGCGGTCTTCGAGGAGCTCGGCAACATCATGAAGAAGGACCTGGGCAAGAAGGGCACCGGCGTCTTCGTCGTGCACGGCATGATGAAGATCATGGTGATCAACAAGCCCGCCACCAAGGCCTACGAGAAGCCGAACCCCTTCAAGCCCGGCGAGATGATGACCGTGAAGGCGAAGCCCGCCACGCGGAAGATCAAGGTTCGCCCGATGAAGGCCCTCAAGGCCATGGTCGGCTGACCGGCGATCGAGAGACCGGACACGCGGGGCCCTTCGCGCTTTTGCGAAGCCGCGCCCGTCGCTCGCGATGCGCAGGTCCCCGCCCCGACGCGGCCCCAGCGCGTGCAGGCCGCGCTCAACTCGCCCGGTCGATTCGGTAGATCACGCGCGGGCTCGGCACGCCGCCCACCGGCACGAGCTCCTCGCGGTCGCGGCGCGCGCCGATCGCCTGCAGGGCCCGCTGCGAACGCACGTTGCCCGGGCTCACGTGGAACCACGCGGTGCGCGCCCAGCGGAACGCGTGCTCGAGCATGAGCCGCTTGAGCTCCGCGTTCGCGC
>JBILFU010000009.1:0-18168 GCA_044351405.1 Phycisphaerales bacterium | reverse complement strand
CGCGGAGATCGCGCGCGGCGGGTGAGCTGCCCCCCTGCCGTTAGCATCCCGCGTTCCATGATCGACGCCCTCCTCGCCGCCGTCCTCGCGCAGTCCCCGGACGCTTCCGCCGCGCCCGCGCCGGCGCCCGCCCCCGCCGTCCATCCCGACAACCTGCCGCCCGCGCCGCAGCTCGACAACGGCGAGACGCTGTGGCCGCAGGAGGCCGTCGACGGCGGCACGCTCTACGTGCTGTACACGCCGCAGCTCGAGTCGCTCGTCGGCGGCAGCGCCACGGCGCGCGCGGCAGTCTCGCTGACCCCCAAGGGCGGCACGCCGATCTACGGATCGGCCTCGCTCACGGCCGCCGTGGACAACGACACGGGCGCGGGCCTGATCGAACTGAGCGCCATCTCCGTCGGCAAGGTGCAGCGCGCCGACGGCAAGGACGCCTCCGACCTGGCATCCACGCTGCAGCGCATGCTGAAGGGCATGCACTTCACCGTCCAGCGCTCGACCGCGCTCGCCACCATGGAGGCCTCCGCCGCCCCCGGCGCCGGTCCAGCGCTCTCCAAGGAGGTGCCCGCGATCCGCGTCGTCGACCGCGCGGCGGTGCTCCTCCTCCTCGACGGCCCGCCCGTCCTGAGGTTCGTCGACGGGGGCGTGGGCATCGCGCAGAACACGCCGTCGCTCCTCGCCTACGACACCGGCTCGCGGCGCTGGCTCACCCGGGCGGGCGCGTCCGGCTGGCTGGCGGCCGCGAGCTACAAGGGACCCTACGCCGCGTGCGACGCGCCGCCCGCGGGCATCGTGCAGGCCATCGAGAACGCGCTGCCGGCGCGCCACCCCGATGCCCCGGCCGCAACCGCCGCCGCGGGAGCCGCGGTCCCCGAGGTGGTCGTGAGCACCACCCCGCTCTGCCTGGTGAGCATCAACGGCGAGCCGGACCTCGAGCAGGTCGCGGACAACCTGTTCGCCGTCTCCAACGCGGGCTGCGACCTCTTCCGATCCATGGACACGGGCGCGTGGTGGCTGCTCTCGTCGGGACGCTGGTTCACCACGACGGATCTCCGCGCCGGGCCGTGGGCGTACGGATCGCCCGCGTCGCTCCCCGCGTCGTTCGCGCAGATCGACCCGCGCGGGACCTGGGGCAACGTGCTCGCCTCGGTGCCGGGCACCGAGGCCGCCAAGGACGCGCTCTACCAGCAGGACATCGTGCACGTGGGCACGCTGGACCGCTCGAAGGCCGCCGCCAGCGTGCGCTATGCCGGAGGCAAGGCCCGCATGAAGCCCATCGCCGGGACCTCGCTGACCTACGCGGACAACGCGAGCGTGCCGGTCATCGGCTGCTCGGGTGCGTTCTACGCCTGCCAGGACGCCGCCTGGTTCACCGCCCCGGGCGCAGACGGCCCATGGACCCTCTGCGACAGCCTGCCGGACGCCATCGGCTCGATCCCGCCCTCGTCGCCGGTGTACGGCGTGACGTTCGTGCGGGTGCAGGACTCCTCGCCGACCTCCGTCACGTTCTCCTACACCGCCGGCTACATGAACAGCTTCCCGAGCGACGGCACGGTCGTCTACGGGACCGGCAGCTCCACGCCCGGCACCTTCTACGCGACCGGCGGCCCCGCGACGACGGACGCCGATGCCGTGTGGGGCGACTACGTCGGATGGCCGGTCACCTACGGACTCTGGCCGAGCTTCGGCTACGCCGGGTGGACGTGCGGCAGCTTCCCCGGTTGGGTGGACATGTCCCTGCAGTGCGGCCCGGAATGGGCGGCGGGCGGCTGGTGGGGACCGGGCACCTCCTTCGGGGTCGGCTACGGGCTCGGCGTCGACTACTGCGGCGCGTGGCACTGGGGCTACCACCCCTGGGGCTCCGCCGGTCGCGACGGCTGGTGGAACAGCCGCTGGGGCGGCTCCTACGGCCGCGGCTGGGGCACGGCCGCGACCGGCGGCAACCGCGCCGCGGGCGGCGGCACCAAGGAGGCCGTCTCCACCGCCTGGAGCCACGCGGGCGGGCTGAACGACGACGTCTCCGCCACGCGGGACGGCAAGGTGGTGCAGCAGCGCGGCGGACAGTCGTATGCGCGCGGCGCCGACGGCTGGCACCGCACGCCGGACGGCGGCGCTGCCGCCAAGCGCCCGGACGCGCCGGCCGCGAACGGCGCCGGCGGGTTCCGCGAACGCGACGACTCCGCATCCGCCACGGCCGCGGCGCGCGGGAACACCTCGATGGACGACTTCCGTCCCGATCCCAACCACAACTTCGACGGAAGCCCGCGCGGCGCCTTCGCCCGCGGCGAGACCAACTACGCCGACCGGCGCGAGGGACTCGAGCCCGCGTCGCATGGCCGGTCCCCGGACCAGTACTCGCGCGGCGGAAGCTGGAACGGCGGCGGCTGGGATCGATCGGACCGCGCACCGTCCGCGGAGCAGGACCAGCGCAGGTACGCCCAGGGCAACACGAACGGCGGCTGGACCAACGGCGAGCGCAGCTACGGCCCGGGCAGCGGCTACACCGGAGCGCGCGGCGTCGTCCGCAGCGAGAGCGCCGGCGAGCCCGACGGGTACGCGGCGTTCGAGGGACGCGGCCTCTCGAGCGGCTACACGGGCGGCCTCGGCGCCGCGCCGCAGGGAATGGGCGCCACCAGCGGCTACACGAGCCAGCGCAACGAACCCGGCCTGACGAGCGGGTACGTCGGCGGTCTCGGCGTCCAGCCGAACGCACCCGGGGTCACCAGCGGCTACACGGGCGGCGGCATGGGCATCAACACCAGCATGTGGGGCTACGGCATGGTGGGCGGCGCGTATCCCCAGTACACGTGGATGGGCGCGTGGCCGGGCTACCCGATGTACGGCGGGTACTACGGCGGGTACTACGGCGGCTATCGCGGCGGCATGCGCGCGGGCATGGGCTACGGCGGCATGCGCAGCTTCGGCGGCGCGCGCGGCGGCGGAGGCCGACGCTAGCGCCCGAGCGACACGATGTTGTCCTCGTTGCGCCCGTCCGGGTCGGCCCGCACCAGCGGGTGCCACGACCGGTCGGGCCCGAAGGAGAGCAGCGCGAACTCCGCCGCCGCCGCGGCGCGCGAGGCCGAAGGGTCTCCCGCCGCGTCCCGGGCCGCATCGATCGCCTCGCCCGGCGCGAACGTCGCGGGCCGGATCGGCACCACGTCCGCGAGCGAGAACCGACGGTCCACGGAGCGCGGATCGCCCGGCCGGTGCCCGCGCCGGTAGTAGACGACCGGGCCGCCGAAGGGATCGAGGATCACCCGCGACAGCCCGTCGTTCCATGACGGTTCGCCGATCCGGGCGACCACGGGCACGCCACCGGCGCCGATCGCGACGAGTCCGCCGAGTTCGACCCCCGGCGATCCCGGATCGAGGTACGGGCCAAGGCGCGGCCCCACCAGGTGCGACGGATCCTGCCGCGCCGAGCGGCCGTTGCCGTTGGCCTCCGACGGATCGCCGGGCCCGCCCGGCGCCACGGTGGCCGCGAGGCAGCGCGAGCGGAATCGGCCGTCCGCGGGCATCCCCGGGCGCGGGGCGGAGTGCGCGCCCCAGACGCCGTCGGCCCCGGGATGTCGGATCCCGACGGAGGGGAACTCGCGGCTCCCGGGCGATTCGCCCGTCGGCAGCGCGCCGTCGGCGCCGAGCACCGCGCCGAACCCGTCCTGCGAGCGGTCCCCGGGCCCGACCAGGTATTCCGCGAGCGCGGTGGTGGAGCACCAGGCCTGCACGGAAAGCAGGTCGTCCGGCGACCATGCATCCTGACGGGGGCCGGACGCCGGCTCGTCGGCGGGCGGAAGCTGCGGCGCGGCGACCGCATCGCGCGACCACCCGAACGTGCCCGGCAGCGCGCCCGGCGTGCCGTCCGGCATGAGCCCCGGGTCCGCAAGCACCGGCGGCAGGTACCCGACGTCGCTGCGGAAGGCCTGGAGCGACGCGGAGAGCGTCCCCAGGAGCACCTCGGTCGCCGCGGTGCGCGACCGCCGGAGCGCCCAGCCCGCGGCCGGCACCGCCACCGCCAGGATGGCCGTGAGCACGCCGAGGACCACGAGGAGCTCGACCACCGTGAAGCCGCGCGACGCGGGCGCCCCGCGCGGCCGCCCGCCGACCCGCGCACCGGCGCACCGATGGTCACGCCAGCAGCGCATCCACCACGTTCCCCTTGACGTCGGTGAGCCGGTAGTCGCGCCCCTGCGACCGGTACGTCAGCCGCCGGTGGTCGATCCCCATGAGGTGCAGCAGCGTGGCGTGCAGGTCGTGCACGTCCACCGGGTTCTCGACCACGTTGTACGAGTAGTCGTCGGTCCGGCCGTAGGCGATGCCGGGCCTGATGCCGCCGCCCGCCATCCACACCGTGAAGCAGCGCGGGTGGTGGTCGCGTCCGTAGTTGGTGCGGGTGAGCTGTCCCTGGCTGTAGACGGTGCGCCCGAACTCGCCGGCCCAGAGCACCAGCGTGTCGTCGAGCATGCCCCGCTGCTTGAGGTCCTTCACCAGCGCGGCCTGCGCCTGGTCGACGGCGCGGCACTGGCCGCGGATCTCGCCGGGGAGGTTCCCGTGCTGGTCCCAGCCGCGCATGTAGAGCTGGATGAACCGCACGTCGCGCTCGGCCAGCCGCCGCGCGAGCAGGCAGTTGGCGGCGAAGCTCCCCGGCCGGTGCACGTCCGGCCCGTACATCTCGAGCGTGGCCGGGCTCTCGTCGGAGAAGTCGGTGAGGTCGGGCACCGACATCTGCATGCGGTAGGCCATCTCGTGCTGCGCGATGCGAGTGCGCGTCTCCTGGTCCAGGCTCCGCGCGAACTCCTCCTCGTTGAGCCGCACCAGCAGGTCGAGCATGCGCCGGCGGTCCTCGCGGGTGACGCCCTCCGGGTCGCGCAGGTGGAGCACCGTGTCGCGGCCCGCGCGCAGCCGGCAGCCCTGGTGCTCGCTCGGCAGGAAGCCGCTCCCCCAGAAGCGCGCGCTCAGCGCCTGCATGTTGCCCGTGCCCTGCGTGATCATCACCACGAAGGACGGCAGGTTCGCGTTCATGCTGCCGAGCCCGTAGCTCATCCAGCTGCCGAACGAGGCGCGGCCGGGCTGCTCGGACCCGGTCTGGAAGAAGGTGATCCCCGGCTCGTGGTTGATCGCCTGCGTGTGCATGGAGTGCACGAAGCAGAGGTCACCCGCCACCGAGCCCGTGTGCGGGATCAGCTCCGAGAGCATCACGCCGTCCTGCGCGTTGGCGTGGCGGTCGAAGCGGAACATCGACGGCGCCACCGGGAACCGGCTCTGGCCGCTCGTCATGGTGGTGATGCGCTGGCCGTTGCGGACGGAGTCGGGCAGGTCCTGGTCGAAGCGCGCCTCGAGCTGGGGCTTGTGGTCGTAGAGGTCGAGCTGGCTGGGCGCGCCCTCCATGTGCAGGTAGATGATGCGCTTGGCCTTCGGGGCGAAGTGCGGGCCGGCGAGCGGGGCGGCCGGGACGCCGGCCACCGCGTCGCCGCCCGCCAGCGCGCGGCGCCCGAGAAGGCCGTCGAGCGCGGCCGTCCCGAGCCCGGCGCCGATGGTGCCGGCCGCCAGCCCGAAGAACCGCCGGCGCGTCAGGTTGAGGAGGTACTCCTCGAGCGCGTCTGCGTGCGGGGCCATCGGGCGGTTGCGGTTCACGGGGTCGGTGCCTCCGGGTTCGTGGTCCAGTCTGCCATGGGTCCGGCCGGGATCAATCCTTCACGATGGCCGGGTCGCTCGCCAGGATCGCGTTCGTGAGCATGGTCCAGGACGCCAGCTCGGGGGCCGGGATGTCGGCGGGAAGCGGGTGCTCGCCCACGGCGAGGAGCTTGGCGGCGTCCGCCCCGCCCTCGCCGGTTCCCCAGCGCCGGCGCTCGGCCTCGAGCGCTCCGGCCAGCTCCGACGCGGTGCGGTCGTCGGCCACCTCGCCGGTGGTGCGCAGCCAGAGCCGTGCGACCCGGGCCCGGTCGTCGCCCGGCTCGCGCAGCACGCGCTCGGCGGCGGCGCGCGCGGCCTCGACGAGCTGCGGGTCGTTCCACAGGACGAGCGCCTGGAGCGGCGTGTTGGTGGCGAAGCGGCGGACCGCGCAGAACTCCCGCGTCGGGGCATCGAGCACCAGCATGGAGGGCGGCGGCGAGGCGCGCTTCCAGTACGTGTAGAGGCTGCGGCGCCAGAGGTCCTCGCCGTGGCCCTGCTCGTAGGCCTTGGTGTTGCTCGAGGGCATGCTGGTCTCCTGCCAGAGGCCCTCGGGCTGGTACGGCTTCACGCTCGGTCCGCCGAGGCGCTCCTTGAGAAGCCCCCCGACGAAGAGCGCCTGGTCGCGGATCTGCTCCGCGGCCAGGCGCTGGCGCGGATACCACGCGAGCAGGCGGTCCTGCGGATCGAGCGCCGCGATCTCGGGACGGACGCGCGACGACTGCCGGTAGGTGCTGCTCGTCACCAGCTGCCGCACCAGCCGGCGCACGTCCCATCCGTTGCCGCGGAAGTCGACGGCCAGCCAATCGAGGAGCTCCAGGTGCGAGGGCCACTCGCCCTGCAGCCCGAAGTCCTCGACCGTGCCGACGATCCCGCGTCCGAAGAACTGCTCCCAGAAGCGGTTGACGACCACGCGCGCCGTCAGCGGGTTGTCCGCGCCAACGAGCCACTGCGCGAGCCCCAGCCGGTTTCGCGGCGCGTCCGGCGGGAGCGCACCCAGCACCTTGGGAATCCCGCGCTCCACCCGGCGGTTCCGGTCGGGCTGGTCGTAGGCCCCGCGGCGCAGGACGAAGGTCTCCGTGGGCATGGCCCGCTCTCGCATCACCATGGTCCGGGGAACGCCGGCGGAGAGGTCGGCCCGGGCCTTCTCCGCGGCCGCGAGCGCGTCCGCCCGGTCGCGGTAGCCGGGCGAGTGCAACGCGCGCCACGCGCCCATCGCGGCGCGGGCCGCCTCGGGGCGTACCGAGCCGTCCGGCACCAGGAGCGCGACCGTGTCCCGCGGCAGGTCACCCGCGCGCGGATCCTCGCGGTGGAAGAAGCCGCCGCTGCCGCCGGTGTTCACCACCTTGCAGACGACCAGGTTCGGCCCGGCCGCCAGGGGCACCGAGACGCGCTCCTGGTCCGCCGCCACGGACCGATCGATGCGCCGCTCGTGGACCAGCGAGCCGTTCACGAAGACCTGCAGCCCGTCGTCGGAGCCGAGCGAGAGCCCGAGCGCGCCGGGCGCGGCGGCCCATACCTCGCGCGCCACGAACTCCGCGCCGACGCCCTGCGCCAGGTTCACCGGCGCGCCCTCGACCACCCCGGGCGCGTATCGCCACGCGAAGGTGCCCTCCCCTTGACGCCCGAAGCGCTGCGCAAGGTCGATGCGCACGGCCGACTCCGGCCCGAACCGGCCGTCGTAGCCCTCGGGCCCGGAGGAGAGGGGGAACGGGCCCGCGATGTACCAGCTGCTCGTCGCCGGCGGCAGCGCGGCGAGCAGGCGGTCGGGAACGGCCGCCAGCCGAAGCCGTGGCCGGCCGATCACGTGCTGCGCGTACGGGGAGCGGGACACCAGCCGCACGTGCAGCTCGGTGCCGCCGGGGAACCCGAACGGCTCGGCCGCCACGAAGATCGCCACGCGACCGCCGGGCTGCTGGTGGCCGTCGAGCGCCCAGACGCGGCCGTCACCGGCCCGCAGTGCGTTCACGGCCCGGAAGTCGTCGTTGGCCTGCTCGGCATCCGCCCACGCCCACGCAAGGGGCACCTTGGTGCGCCGTGCCGGGTCCGCCGTCGACACGGCCTCCACCTCGAGCGCGTCGAGCACGGCGTTGCCGTTGGGCGCGCGGCCCAGGCGGCCGCCCGCAAGCGACGGGTCCGCCATGGCCTCCAGCACCACCGCGCGCAGGCCGGTCGCCTCCGTGCGCAGGACGATCACCTGCTCGTCGTCGGAGGGGTTCGCGCCGGACGCAAGCACGCTGCCGTCGGGCTGCGGCACGAGGGTCGCGCCGCCCGCGCTCGCAGCGGTCACGACGCGCGCGTCCGCCCATCGCAGGCCGTCCGTGCGGAGCGAGTCGCGGAACGCGGCGAAGGCGGCGCGCTCGGCGTCGCTCACCTCGTCGCGCGCGGCGCGCGCGGCGGCCACGGCCGCGTCCAGCTCGCCCGCGCGCGCCCGGCGGTCGGGCGTCATCACGTCGATGTACGGCTCGTAGGCGCGATCGGCGTCCTGCGTCTGGCTGTAGATCCCGGGCTCCTCGTTCGAATTGAAGAACGCGAGCAGCGAGTAGAAGTCCTCCTGCGTCAGCGGGTCGAACTTGTGGTCGTGGCAGCGGGCGCACTGCGTGCTGAGGCCGAGGAACGCGCTTCCCACCGTGTTGGTGCGGTCGGCGGCGTACTCGAGCAGGTACTCCGCGTCGATCGCCCCGCCCTCGTCGCTCGTGACGTGCGCGCGGTTGAAGCCGCTGGCCACCTGCTGGTCCACCGTGGCGCCGGGAAGCAGGTCCCCGGCGACCTGCTCGACCACGAACCGGTCGTAGGGCATGTTGTCCCGGAATGCCGCGAGCACCCAGTCGCGCCAGAGCCACATCTGCCGGCCGTTGTCCTGGTGGATGCCGCAGGTGTCCGCGTAGCGCGCCACGTCAAGCCACGGCACGGACATCCGCTCCGCGTAGCGCGCGCGGTAGGGATCCTGCGTGAGGAGGCGGTCCACCAGCTGCTCGTAGGCATCCGCGCGCTCGTCGGCCAGGAACGACGCGGTCTCCTCGGGGCTCGGCGGCAGGCCGGTGAGATCCAGGTACACACGGCGGCAAAGCGTGGCGCGGTCGGCCTCGGTGCCGAGGGCGATGCCCGCCTGCTCGAGCGGCGCCTGCACGAAGCGGTCGATGGGCGTGCGGGCCCACGCTGCGTCGCGCACCGCGGGCACCGCGGGCTGCTCAGGCGGCACGAACGACCAGTGCTGCTCATAGTTGGCGCCCTCGGCGATCCACTGCCGCAGGATGGCACGCTCCGATTCAGACACCGCGTGCTTGCCGCTGTCGGGCGGCGGCATCACCTTGCCGGGGCTGGTGGCGATGATCCGCTGCACCAGGAGCGACTGGTCCGGCCGGAACGGAACGATGGCCGCGCCATCCTTGCGCTTCGCCGTGGCGGCGTCGAAGGAGTCGAGCCGCAGGCCGGCCTGCTGATTGGCGCGGTCGGGCCCGTGGCAGAGGTAGCAGCGGTCGGAAAGGATCGGTCGGACGTCGCGACCGAAGCGGATGGGCTCGGAGGCACGGACGGCGAGCGCCGTCACGGACTGGGCACCCGCCCCGGGCTGGGCGGCTGCCAGCGCCACCGACTGCAGCCCCACCGGACGGCCCCCGCCAGAACCCGGAAACACCACCGCCGCGGCAACGGCCAAGCCGATGCCGACAGCAACCGCGGCGGGAATCACGCGCCAGGCGGACATGCCGGGGATACCGGGCGTGGCACCCCGGGTTGCCGTGAAAGCGCAGTGAAATCGGGATTCCGACCCGCGCACAGAAGTGCCATCCGCCCATGCCAACCGACCTCCCCTACGCCGAAACAGCGCACTGGATCGAACGGGGAGCGGGAAACGACAACGAGAGCCAACAGCGGCCGGAAAGTCCAGCCAGCGATGGACTACCATCGAATGGACCGAGCGCTTTCTGCATATTTCCCCGCACGCGCGATACGCGGCGGCGATAAATTCCGCTTTCACGGGTGCGCCCCCGATACGGCGCAACTTTCCGGAGCACCAAATGAAGACGAACCTCGTCGCGTTCTATGCCGTGGCCGCCCTTCTCTCCGTTTCCGCGACCGCGGTCGCAGAGACGAGGATCGTGCCCGACCAATACGGCTCGATCCAAGCGGCCATTGATGCCTCGGCCAACGGCGACGTGGTGCTCGTACGCGCAGGCGCCTACAACGCTCGTGTCGACCTGCGCGGACGACGCATCCACCTCAAGAGCGAGCTCGGGCCGGCGGCCACATTCATCGATCCCCAAGGTCAAGGTGGCGTCGTCGTTAACTGCGACGAGGGCGAAACCAACCAGACGATCATCGAGGGCTTCACCGTCCGCAACGGGCTCGACAGCGGCATCTACATCAGCGGGGCAAGCCCGATGATCAAGAACTGCCGATTCGTCAACAACCAGGCCAGCAAAGGCGGCGGCGCGCACGTGCGCGCAGGTGCGAATGTGACGTTTGAGGGTTGCCAGTTCACTACCAACGTCGCCAACTTCGGTGAATTCCGCGGCGGCGCCGTCTACGTGGAAAACTCATCCTTTACTGCATCAGGATGCACACTCACTGGCAATCGCGCTGAACGGCCGAACAACACCGGTTATCCAGGCGGGACGTACGACGCAATGGGAGGCGGATTCTATGCGGTCAGTTCCACGGTCAGCTTGACTGACTGCAATACAAGCGGGAACCGGGCAAACATCCTCTTCGAGAACATTGGATACTGCCAGTGCTGCGGCAACATCGGCCGGTTCTTCAATAGCAGAGGTGGTCTGTTCGCCGCGGTTGGCGGCAGCATTGTCCTGCGACGATGCTCATCATCGGACGATGCCGCTTACTCCCAAGCGCTCATCTACAACGACATGTGCTGGGATCACTATTACGTCGCCGATGCAAGAGGCGGAATCGGATGGCTCGAAGGCAATGCAGCGGTAACGATTGATGAGTGTTCGGTCACCGGCGCGAAGGCTTCCGCTCGCGCCAACGGCGCTCAGGACGACGATGCCTACGCGCAGGCATACGGTGGTGCATTCTTCGTCACCACCGGCGCCACGCTCTCGATCAGCGGGAGTACGTTTCAGGATTGCAAAATCGCACGCCAATTCGACGGCGGACCTGGCAATGTCGGCGAATCGAGCGGCGGGCTGATTTTCCGGGATGGCGGCTCCGTAACGCTGACCAACTCCACGGTGCGAGGCTCGACTGCACCGGATTACGGCGGAGCCATTCGGAGCACCAGCAACTCCGCGCTGACATTGAACGGATGTCGCTTTGAAGGATGCGTGAGCGGCAATAATGGCGGAGCAATCTCTGACGCTTCGGGCTCAACATTCAATTTCTCAAACACTACGTTTGACAGTTGCAAGACGGATGCATCTAACGGCGGCGCCATCTGGCTCACCGGCGGCACCCGCACCTTCACCAACTGCGACTTCACCAACTGCATTGCCCAGGGAAGCGGCGACCACCGGGGTGGCGCCGTGTACGGCGAAGGCGGAGCGGTGGTGAACTTCACCGACTGCGACTTCACCGGCAACCGCGCGCTGTCGTCCGGCGACAACGGGGATCGCCCCACGCGCGGCGGCGCCACGGGATTCGCTGGCTGCACACCGCGCTACACCCGCTGCAACTTCTCCGGGAACTACGCCCTTTCCACCGGCAATGGCGGCGGCACGCGATACGCGCATGGCGGCGCCACCTGGGAATACGACAGCGACGCGCTCTACACCGACTGCCGATTCGCCAACAACAAGGCCGAGACCGCAGGCAACGGCGGCAGGCAGAGCTACGGCGGAAGCACCTATCTCTGGAACAGCGACACCGACTTCGTTCGCTGCGTCTTCGATGACGGCCGCGCCCTCCCGACCGATACGGACGCCCTCGGCGGGGCCGTGTACATGGAGAACATCTCCCGGCCCGGATTCTCGTACTGCACGATCACCGGCTGCGACGCGGCGAACGGCGCCGGCCTGTTCATCCGCAACAGCGAACCGTATGTGGTGAGCACGGGCTTCCGGCAGAACGTCGCCGTCTCCGGCGGCGGCGGAATGTATGTGGACAACGCCAGCACTCCGTACGTCATCGGCTGCTCGTTCGAGGCAAACAACGCGCCGAGCGGTGGCGCCGTCAAGACCGAAGGCACGGGCACCAACCTGCCATTCATCGTCAACAGCTCGTTCTGCGGCAACCAGACCGACACCATCGCCGGATCGATCCTGGGCGGATCCGGGAACGTCACGTCGGCACAGTGCTCGACGGACTGCAACAGCAACGGCATTCCGGACGCCACCGAAATCGCTGACGGAACCGCAACCGACGTCGATTCGAACGGGGTTCCCGACTCCTGCCAGAGCGACTGCAACGGGAACGGGACCCCGGACGCGTACGAACTGGCCGCGAATACCGCCCCGGACTGCAACGGCAACGGCCGACCGGACTCCTGCGACATCGCCTCATCCGTGAGCCTCGATTCGAACGCCAACGGCACGCCCGACGAGTGCGAGCTCACCTCTGCACTCCTGGTGCCGTTCGATTACCCGAACATCACCGCCGCGATCAACGCTGCCGTCAACGGCGACACGATCTACATCGCTCCCGGTGCCTACTACGAGAAGTTCAACCTCGGCAACAAGCAAGTGACGCTGAAGTCCGTGGGAGGAGCCGACGTCACCTACATCGACGGCAACGGCATCAACGGAACACTCCTGGCCATCAACGGCGGACAGACGTCAAGCACCGTGGTGGATGGTTTCACCTTCTGGTACGCACAGGGTGGGTATGCGCTCTACATCCAGAACGCGTCGCCAGTGATCCGAAACTGCCGATTCCTCTTCAACGCCGTCGCGGATGGTGCCGCACTGCGGATCGAGAGCCCTTCAAGCGCAGCGATCACCGATTGCCTTGTCCAAGAGAACACCGCCTTTGCCACCGGCGGCGGCATGTGGACCAACGCCAATCCAACGCTTACCCGTGTGGAGTTCCGAAGCAACACTGCCAACAATGACGGCGGCGCGGCCATGATGGCCGGCGGCACTCCGCGGTTCGTCGACTGCGTCTTCGCCGACAACCGAGCACTTGGCGGTGGCGATCACCGCGGTGGTGCGGCTTACGGCACCAACTGCACCAATCTCTCCTTCTCCGGATGCACCTTCAGCGGGAACCTGGCGCAAAGTTCCGGAGACAGCGCGGACCGGCTTGGCTACGGCGGCGCCGTTGCCATCTTTGACTGCACCACTTCAGGCGCCAACCCGCCGAAGACCTTCCTGAACTGCACATTCACCGGCAATATCGCGCGCGCCACCGGCAACGGCGGCGGTACCCGATATGCACTCGGCGGCGCAACCTGGGACTGGAACAGCGACAGCACGCACGAAGGCTGCCGCTACGAGGCGAATCTGGCGGAGACCACCAGCAACGGTGGTCGCCGTTCCGCGGGCGGCGCATTCTGGGCGGCGCTCAGCAATCCGCGCCTGAGCTCCACGGACTTCATCTCCAATTCCGCCACCAGCAACGCATCCGGCGAAGCATGGGGCGGCGCCGTGTACTACGAGCAGACGAGCAACGGCGAGGTCGTCGACTGCGACTTCGAGCTCAATGGCGCACTGCGCGGCGGTGGCGTGTACCTGACCGGAAACTCGCAGCCGAACATCCGCAGCACCCGCTTCCGCGCGAACGCGGCTACCAATGCCGGCGGTGCCGTCTACTGCAGCAACTCTCCGGGATTCTTCATCACCTGCGACTTCCGCCAGAACACGGCCCCGTCAGGAAGTGCCCTGGCGACCGAAGGATCCAACGTGCCGAACGTGTACGGATCGACCTTCTGCGGCAATCCTGGCGCGGACGTCTCCGGCGGGTGGTTCAACGACCAGAACTCCATCAGCGAGCTCTGCAACGACTGCAACAACAACCAGACCGACGATGCCCAGGACATCGCCTCCGGAAGCAGCCGAGACTGCAATTCCAACGGAGTCCCGGACGAATGCGATCTCGACAGCGACCAGGACGGCACCATCAATGCATGCGATGGATGCCCCAATGATCCCAGCAAGACGGCGCCCGGCAGTTGCGGATGCGGGCAGCCGGAAACCGACAGCGACGGCGACGGCACTGCGAACTGCGTCGACGCATGCCCGAACGACCCGAACAAGACGTCGCCGGGCAGCTGCGGTTGCGGACAGCCGGACACCGACAGCGATGGCGATGGCGTGCCGGACTGTTCTGATGGCTGCCCTACCGACTCGGCGAAGACATCCCCCGGCGCATGTGGCTGTGGACAGAGCGACACGGATTCCGACGGGGATGGTTCCGCGAACTGCGTCGATGCATGCCCGGACGACGCGTCAAAGACCTCGCCGGGGCAGTGCGGATGCGGCCAGCCCGAGACCGACACCGACTCGGACGGCACGCCTGACTGCCGCGATGCCTGCCCTGCGGACGCCCTGAAGACCGCCCCAGGCGCGTGCGGATGCGGACAACCGGACACTGACACCGACTCGGATGCGGTTCCGGATTGCATCGACAACTGCGACGCGGTCGCAAACGCCAACCAGGCCGACTGCAACCAGGACGGCACCGGCGATGCGTGCGAAACGGTGACCGATTGCAACCTCAACGGCCAGCTCGATGAGTGCGAGATCTACGCCGGGACGGCCACGGACGTGGATTCCGACGGAAAGATCGATGCCTGTGAGGCGGACTGCAACGGCAACCAACTCCCCGACGATTTCGAGATCGCGTCCGGAACTGCAACGGACTGCAACCGCAACGGTGTCCCCGATCCCTGCGACGTGCTCGCTGGCGCCGGTCTCGACAGCGACGGCGACGGCCTCCTCGACGAGTGCGAGTCGGACTGCAACGACGACGGCGTCCTGGACGCGGACCAGTTGCTCGCCGGGGCCGTGGACTGCGATTCCAACGGGATCCTCGACGAGTGCCAGGATCGGTCAGTACGCGGCGCGTCCGGGCTGGTGGCGCCCTTCGGTGCTGGGGCGCCCGCGGAAGCTCGGCTCACGGGGCTGTCGCCGGCGACCGCGGATGCCGTGGTGACGGTGGCAATCCGTGGCGACCTCGGCGCAGTGAACGAGTTCGTCACCGTGAAGGTGAACGGCACCTCGGTCGGCAACCTCTTCGTTGCCGGTGGCTCCGACTGCCCGACGACACCCGACCGTACCAACCTCACGATTCCCGCGGCGACATGGAACGGTCTCGTCACCGATTCCACCGCCGTGGTGACGCTGGTGGCTTCGGCAACGGTCAATGCCGCAGAGTGCGCCACCTCCGCCCGGATCAATGTCCGGGTGCTCACTGCCGCGGGCGACTGCAACACCAACGGCACGAGCGATCTATGCGAGATCGCCTCCGGCAGCCAGGCCGACTGCGACCTGGATCGACGTCCGGATGCCTGCACGGTGGCGGGCGGCACGGTGGCGGACTGCAACGCCAACGGGACGCCGGATTCCTGCGACATCGCCGGTTCGCCGGCCCTCGACTGCGATCTGGATGGAGTCATCGACGCCTGCTCGGTGTCCGCCGGCACCTCGCCGGACTGCAACGGCAACGGCGTACCGGACGGATGCGACCTCGCTGGGGGCGGCCGCGACTGCAACGCCAACGGGGTGATCGACTCCTGCGAAATCGCCGCTGGTACGGTGCCGGACTGCAACGGCAACGGCCTGCCGGATCAGTGCGACCTGGCATCCGGTACGGCGCTCGACTGCAACTCCAACTCCATCCCGGACTCATGCGACGTTTCCTCTGGAACCAGCGCGGATGTCGATGGGAACGGCGTGCCGGATGAGTGCAAGGGCGACTGCAACGGCAACCAGTTGCCGGATGCGTGGGAAATCGTGCAGGGCCTGACTCCCGATTGCAACCAGAACGGCACCCCCGACGCGTGCGACATTGCCGGCGGCACAGCGCCGGATTGCAACGGGAACGGCATTCCCGACAACTGCGACATCGCCAACGGTGCTCCCGATCTCAACCTCAACGGCATTCCTGATGCCTGCGACGGCGATTGCAACGGAAACGGACTCCCTGACGACTACGAAGTGACATCGGGGGCCACGCCGGACTGCAACGCGAACGGACGCCCCGACTCGTGCGACATTGCGGCAGGCATTGAGCCGGACTGCAACACCAACGGCGTCCCGGATCGCTGCGACATCGCAACGGGAGCGACCGACGATGACCAGGACGGCATCCCCGATACGTGCGAGTATGCACGGGGCGATCTCGACCTGGACGGCAAGATCGGCGGATCGGACCTCGGACTGCTGCTGGCCCTGTGGGGCGAGATCAACCCGCCGATCGGCGACATCACCGGAGATGGCATCATCAACGGTGCGGATCTCGGCCGCCTGTTGACCAACTGGGACGGCTGACGGTGACAGGGGTGCGCTGAACAGGTCCACCCTCTATGAGAGACTTTCACGGCCCATGGGGCCGAGAGGAGTCTCCGATGAAGCGTTCGACGAACAGGAAGCGGCACCGTCCCGAGGAGGTCGTGGCCAAGCTCAGGCAGGCTGACGAGGCTCTGGCGAAGGGCACGCCGATCGCCGAGGTGGCGAGGTCGCTGGGGGTGTCCGAGGTGACCTTGCACCGCTGGCGGGCCGAGTACGGGGCGGTGGACCGGGATGCGGTGCGCCGGATGAAGGAGCTGGAGAAGGAGAACGCCCGGCTGAAGCGGCTGGTGGCGGAGAAGGAGCTCGACATCCTGATCCTGAAAGAGGTGGCAAAGGGGGAATTCTGAGCCCGGCGCGGCGGCGCCGGGCGATCGAGCGCGTGACGGACGTGCTGCCGGTGTCGGAGCGGCAGGCGTGCCGCGTGATCGGGCAGCACCGCAGCACGCAGCGCCGCACGGCGCCGCCGGATCCGTACCGGGACAAGTTGGTGGCCAGGATGCGGGAACTTGCGGTGGCAAACCCGCGCCGCGGGCGCCGCTACATCATGGATTTGCTGCGGAAAGAGCGCTGGTCGGTCGGCGCCCGGCTGATGAAGCGCCTGTGGCGCCATGAGAGCCTGCTGGTGCCGCAGAAACGCGTGAAACGCAGGCGAATCGGAACGGGCGAGAACGGGATCAGGCGTCGCCGTGCCTCGATGAAGAACGAGGTGTGGGGCATGGACTTCGTGCAGGACCGGACCGCCGACGGTCGTCCCTTCCGCATGCTGGTGGTGCTGGACGAGTACACGCGGGAGTGCCTGGCGATCGAGGTGGCGAGGAACTTCCGCGGCGCGGACATCGTGGCGGTGCTGGACGAGCTGACGGCGATCCGGGGTGCGCCAGTGCACCTCCGGGCCGACAACGGACCGGAGATGATCTCGAAGGCGGTGAAGGCATGGTGCGCCGAGAGCGGTACCGGCACGCTCTACATCGATCCGGGGTCGCCGTGGCAGAACGGCATCGTGGAGAGCTTCAACGGCCGGCTGCGCGACGAGCTGCTGTCGTCCGAGATCTTCGACACGCTGGCGGAGGCGCGCTACCTGATCGACCGGTGGCGGCTCTTCTACAACCACCGGCGCATCCAGCGTGCGCTCGGGAAGATGACGCCTGCGGCCTTCGCTGCGGCGTGCGCGGCGGTGCCTCCGCTCCGGCTCGCTTCGCTCGCCTGCGCTGCGGCACCGCCGCGCACGCGAGGGGCAACTACGATGCACCGACTCTCATAAGGGGTGGACCGATGAGAGCGACCCTGTCATATCCACCGTTCGCGGGACGTCGCCGCGGTCGCGCCCGCCAGGCACGCCTCCGGCACCAGCGCCGCCGCCAGCATCACCTGGTTGATGTCCAGGTGCCCCTGCCAGCCGGAGGTGCGCTGGGCGACCGGATCGAGCCACGCGGACTCGATCCGTTCCGCGATCGGCTGGTGGCGCACGAAGGGGTCCCTGCACTCCCATGCGCGCAGGCCGATCACCAGGCCAAGTTCGCGGAACGCGAGCCGGGCCTGCACGTGCTCGAACACCTCCGCGCCGCGGACGAAGGCGCGCAGCCCGCGCTCCGCGGCGGACACCACGCGGTCCGCCAGGAGCGGCACGGCCAGTTCGCCGGAACGGTCGAGCTCGTGCAGCGCCGCACCGGCCAGCAGGAGCCCGCCGACCCCCAGCGGATCGGTCGTCGCCCAGTCCTCGATGCGCGCGCAGAGGCGGAGCATGTCGTCGATGGGCGCATCGAGCCCGGTGAAGCCCGGTTCGCGCCGTCGGACGGCCGCGCGCAGCTGGGCCATGGAGACCAGCCCGTCCAGCGGGTCGTGCAGCCCGCTCGCGGCGATCTGCGGGCGGGAGAGGTCGATGCTCATCTTCCATGCGATGCGGACCGGCCGTCCGGTCGGGTCGCGCACCACGAACCCGCGGTGCGCGGCGAGCGCCAGCTCCACCGCGAAATCCTCCCACTCCGCGTCGCCAGAGGCGGCGGAGAGCGCGCGCAGCGCGTCCATCCAGCGGGTGAGGTAATGGAAGTACTGGCCGTCGCGCTCCCACTCGAGGACCGCGTCGAAGCGCTCGCCGGGC
>JBILFU010000141.1:0-5612 GCA_044351405.1 Phycisphaerales bacterium | reverse complement strand
CAGCGCGTGGGGGCTGGCCGGAACCTGCGCGCTGGTGCTGGGCGCGCGCTCCGCCTGGACCGGCGTCATCACCGTGCGCGCCGCGCTCTGGCGCCAGAACTACCCGAAGGAGAACCGCGCGAGCATCGCCGGGAAGATGGCCACCGTCCAGAGCCTGATGCTGGCGCTCGCGGGCTGGGTGGTCGGCGCGACCATGGACCTGAGCCCCACGAGCTTCCACGTGGTGTTCCCGGTGCTCGCGGCGGTGGGCGTCTACGGGAACACGATCTTCCGCGGCGTGCGGCTGCGCGGCGGTCGCAGGCTCGCCGAGCGCGAGCGCGCCGAGACCGGCGAGGCGCGCATCTCCGCGAACCCGGCGCGTACCGCGGCGCTCGCGCACGACGCGCTGCGCACCAACTGGCGCGTGCTGGTCGACGACGGCGCGTACCGCACCTTCATGCTGTGGATGTTCGTCTTCGGGCTCGGCAACCTGATGATCGGCGCGCCGCAGGCGATCTTCCTGGAGGACAAGCTGGGCGCGAGCTACCTGCAGGCGATCCTGGCGACCACGGTGGTCCCGCTGCTGGTGATGCCGCTCGCCATCCCGGTCTGGGCGCGCCTCCTCGACCGCGTGCACGTGGTGCGGTTCCGCGCGATCCACGGCTGGAGCTTCGTGGCGGCGGCGGGCGTGATGTGGCTGGCCGCGTCGCAGGAGCAGCTCTGGCTCTTCTACGTGGCGGGCGCGTGCCTGGGAATCGGATTCGCGGGCGGGAGCATCGCCTGGAACATCGGCCACCAGGACTTCTCGACGCCCGAGCAGGACGCCCTCTACATGAGCGTGCACGTCACGCTCAACGGGATCCGCGGGGCGATCGCGCCGTTCGTCGCGGTGGGGCTCTATGCGTGGCTCGACGCGCGCGGCGCGGCGGCGCTCACCTTCGCAACCTGCTTCGCGGTGAACGTGGTGGGCGCGCTCGGCTTCGTGTGGCAGTGGCGCGGCATGCGGGCGGCGGGCGCCGCGGCCGCGCGCGGGGGCCGCAAGAAGGCCGCGGCCGAGGCGGAACCGCTGGGGCAGATCAGGGCGTCGATCGACCGCGGGGACTAAGGTCCGGGATAAATTCGTCCCGGAGGAATGGGACCAATTTCCCTGCCGGGTTCATGTACCCTCCCCCGTTCTGCCCCCTGCGCGTTGCACGGGGCGTTCGCACCGCCGGATGGCGACGCGCGTCGCCACGGCCAGCCACGCACCTCCAGAAAGACATCATGGTCGACTACAACCTGATCGAGGACATCGGCCTCGACGCCGCCGAACTCGAAACGCTCCTCTCCGGGATCTCCTCGGGCACCGCCACGGGCGGCGCCGAACCCAAGGCAACCGAACCGGGCAGCATCCTCAAGGGACGCGTCGTCGGCATGTCCGGCGACTTCGTCATCGTGGACGTGGGCCTCAAGAGCGAGGGCCAGGTCGACAAGGCCGAGTTCGAGGACACCGGCGTCGCCGTCGGCGACGAGGTCGAGGTCCTCCTCGAGCAGATGGAGGACGCCGAGGGCGCGGTGGTGCTCTCGAAGCGCAAGGCCGACCGCATCCGCGGCTGGGAGCAGATCCTGGTCACGCGCAAGGAAGGCGACGTCGTGGAGGGCAAGGTCCTCCGCAAGATCAAGGGCGGCCTGCTCGTCGACATCGGCGTGCCGGTCTTCCTGCCCGCCTCGCAGGTCGACGTGCGCCGCCCCGGCGACATCGGCGACTACGTGGGCCGAAGCGTGCGCGCGTCGATCCTCAAGATCGACGAGGAGCGCAAGAACATCGTCATCAGCCGCCGCAAGCTGATCGAGGAGGAGCGCGAGGCCGCCCGCAGCAAGCTGCTCGGCACCGTGAAGGAGGGCGACATCGTCCGCGGCACGGTCACGAACATCGCCGACTTCGGCGCGTTCATCGACCTCGGCGGGCTCGACGGCCTGCTGCACGTCACCGACATGAGCTGGGGCCGCGTCAACCACCCGACCGAGGTGGTCAAGATCGGCGATGAGGTCGAGGTGAAGATCCTCAACATCGACCGCGAGCGCGAGAAGATCGCGCTGGGCCTGAAGCAGAAGGAGACCTCGCCCTGGGAGGAGATCGAGAAGAAGTACCCGGTCAACTCGCGCGTCAAGGGCAAGGTCGTCAGCCTCATGTCCTACGGCGCGTTCGTCGCGCTCGAGGAGGGCATCGAGGGCCTGGTGCACGTCAGCGAGATGAGCTGGACGCGCCGCGTGAACCACCCGTCGGAGCTGGTGAACGTGGGCGACGAGGTCGATGTCGTGATCCTCGACATCAACAAGGACAAGCTCGAGATCTCCCTCGGCATGAAGCAGACCGAGGTCAACCCGTGGGAGCTCGTCGCCGACAAGTACCCGCGCGGATCGGTCATCGAGGGCAAGGTCCGCAACCTGTCCAACTACGGCGCGTTCGTCGAGATCGAGCCGGGCATCGACGGCCTGCTGCACGTCAGCGACATCAGCTGGACCAAGAAGGTCGCGCACCCGAACGAGCTCTTCAAGAAGGGCGACTCGGTCAAGTGCGTCATCCTCGAGGTCGACCAGGAGAAGCAGCGCATCGGCCTCGGCGTCAAGCAGCTCACCGAGGACCCGTGGAGCGAGGCGATCCCGAACGCCTACCGCCCGGGCATGATCGTGAAGGGCAAGGTCACCAAGATCGCCAACTTCGGCGTCTTCGTCGAGCTCGAGGACGGCCTCGAGGGCCTGCTCCACATCAGCGAGCTCAGCGACCAGAAGGTCGAGAACCCGATGGACGTGGTCAAGCCCGGCCAGGAGGTCGAGGTCAAGATCCTGCGCGTCGACACCGACGACCGCAAGATCGGCCTCAGCCTCAAGCGCGCCCAGTGGGGCGCCAGCATGGACGAGGACCCCGCCGCCCGCCGCAGCCGCGACACCGGCCCGCGCCCGACCCGCGGCGGCATGGACGACCACGGCTCGCTCGGCACCAGCAAGATCAAGTTCTAGATCGAGCCGCCGCCACCGGAAACCCTCCCCGCGAGCGCCCAGCCGGGCGCTCGCGGCGCTTTTGGGCGGGCGCGCGCGCCACCCCGCCACGCGGCCGCACCGGGACGGTAGTTTGCGACCCGTGCCGAAGGTCCGCCGCCCGCACGTCCTCCAGGAGATGCCGTTCCTCATGAAGCTGCCCCTCGCAACCGCCGGAGTGCTCGTCATGCTGCTCGCACCGGGCTGCACCACGTTCCGACGCGAGCGCTGCCTGCCGCCCGGCTGGGTCTCCGCGCCGACGGAGCGCCAGGCGGCGCCGGAGGCGGCGACCGGGGCGCCCGCAGGCTCCGCCGCCGCGGCGACGGCCGCACCCGCGGCGGCGGCGACCGCCGCGATCGTGGACTCGGCTCCCGGCGACGGCCCTGCGGCGCAGCCCGGCGACGAGGTCGAGTACCGCTACGTCTGCAGGCTGGCGGACGGAACGCTCGTCTTCGACTCCGACGCGGCGGACGGCAAGACCAGGAAGCGATTCGCGGGCGGCAACGCGAAGCCGGTCGGCGTCGGCACGGCGCTCGTCGGCGCCCGCGCCGGCATGGTCCGCACCGTCACGGTGCCCCCCGAGCAGGCCTACGGCAAGGAAGGCAACGCCAGGTCGAGGATCCCCCCGGACGCGACGCTCGTCTTCGAGATCCGGGTGGTGGCGGTGCGTGGCGCGATGGGGAAGTAGGCGGCGGACCCGAAGCTTCCGAGAAGGTGTGCCTCGCTCCGCCTCCCGGATCGCACTGCCCATCCGCGCCTCGTTGCTGCCGCCGACAGACAGGAAGGCGCGAACTTCGTCGCGCCTCCCTGTAGCCCGGGCCGAGGCCCGGGCCGGTGGACATGGCTCGGCGCCCTGCTCAGCAGAGCGCCAGGAACGCGAAGAGCGCGAGCACGAGGATCCGCCGGGCGTTCTCCTCGACGGAGATCACGTGGGTGGCGGCAATGGCGACGGCTCGCATGGGTCTGCTCTTTGCTGTTCGGACGACTTGCGGCGCGGGGGACGGCACGGAGCCGTTGGACCCCCCCGCGCTACGATGAGACTCTTCCCCGATGAACGCACTCCGTCCACTCAAGTGATCGTCGAACCACGATTTTCGCCCAAGATTCGCGCGATTATGCGGTCGTTTGCGGTCGGTACGGCCGTTCTCGGACTGGCGGCGGCCGCGGACAACCCCACCCCGCTCCCGGACGCGGGCGGCGTCGCCGAGGCGTACTTCGCGGCCCGGCGCCGGCTCGACGGTGCGTCCGAGCCGGTTCCGGCGCCGCCCGACGCGCGCGCGGCGGCCGTGGTGCTTCGACTGAACGGCCGGATCGCGGGGCTCGGCAAGGACGACGGCACCGGGCCCGCCGAGGGAATCGTCGAGCGCGCACTGCAGGCGGCGCTGGCGGACGCGAAGGGCAAGTCCCGCGTGAACGCCGCCGCCGCGGGCGATGCGGACCGCATCGGCTCCCTGCTGACGCTCGAGCTCGAGGTGGCGGGCGCCCGCGAACCGCTCGTCGGCCGCACCTTCGACGAGATCGCGCACGCCTTCGACCCGGCGGAATGCGGGCTGCAGATGGCGGACGGCCCGCGCACCGCCTACGAGCCCGCGAGCCACCTGCTTGCCCGGCGCTCGGCGCACCCACCGTCGCTCGCGGTGCTCGCCATGCTCGAGGCGCTCGGACTCCCCGCGCGCGACCTGCCCGACCTGCAGGCGCTCGGCGGCGCCACGGCGGTCTACGCCTCGCGCGGGATCCGGCTGGTGCAGGTGCGCCCGGACGCGACGCCCTTCGCGCCGGCGCGCCTCCTTCCCGCATCGGCAATGGAGCCCGCGTCCCGGCCTCGCGCCGCCGAGGCGTGCGCCGCGATCGTGGCGCGGCTTGCGGCACAGCTTGCGATCGCCCCCGCGGGAGAGGGCCTGCCCGTCGACGCGGCCGCGCAGGTGGCCCGCACCGGACTTCGCGGCGACTACGCCGTGCCGTCGGACCGCTACGAGCCCTTCGCGGCGAAGCCCTCCGACCAGGCCATGGCGGCATGGGCGCTCGCGCGCGCGGCGTCGGTGGGCTCCTGGCCGCGCGACCTGCGCGCCCGGGCCTCGGACGCCGCGGGACGCGTCCTCGACGCGCTTGCGGACGTCGACCCGTCCGAGGCCGCGCCGAAGGACGATGCCGTGGCGACCGCGGGTGCGCTGCTCGCCATGGCCGACCTCGGCGAACCAGCCGACCGCCGGCCCGCCTTCCGCGCGGCGCTCGTCGCGGCGCTGAGCGAGCGCCTGACGCCCGCGGCGCTCGCCGCGGCATCGCCCGGCGTGCGTGCGCTCGTGCTCGATGCCGCCGCCGCCATGGACGCGGCCGGGTCGCCGGCCATGGACCGCGCGCAGCTCGCCGACGCGCTGCAGGCCCTGCTCGGGGACACGCGACCCGCCGAGCTCCCGTCGGTAGCGCCGTTCGCCTTCGACGCATTCCGGCGGATCGACGGCGCCGCGTGGCACGCGCGGCTCGAGCGCCACCGGGACGCGCTGGACGCGGCGCGCACGGTGCTGCTTGCGACGCAGGTGCGCCCGGTGGCCCCGGACCGCCCCGCCTCGCTCGCCGACACGCCCGGCGCCTTCCCGGTGACCGGTTCCGCCTCGGGG